>NZ_JABZSJ010000074.1:0-10980 GCF_015262605.1 Prevotella aurantiaca
ATAGAGCTTGTCAATACAAGCTTTATGCTGAAATATTGTTTTTAAGGGAGGACTATGTAACGTTATTTTTTTCTGTTTATTGCTTACGGCTTTTAATACCCTTATATGGGTAATGAGGAACACCCTTATAAGGGTATTGCCCGTTACCCTTATAAGGGTGTTGGGACATACCCTTGTATGGGTAAGTTCAAACAATCTATATGTGGTTTACTATAGACTTGCAGTTTTAATGTTATACATTCTGTTTTCTATCACTATTGTGGATTGCCGTTTGCGTGCCGCATTTTTTACTCTTTTGTTTATGACGTCATATTATTATCCTTCCTCCCCTAGCATTCATATATAAATAGTCTTCATTATTCTATTACAATCTCTTCAGGTATATTTTTTAATTTACCATCATTAGTAAAAGAGAACCTTATCCATGATTTGTCGGCATTGTCATCAATCGCACCATCTAAACAAGTTGATTTAATGTAATATATTAAAATGAACCCTTCCTGATTATTTTCTTTTTTATTGTATTTACCCATGTGTGCTATAAATGCAAGGGTGTCTTTACCAATGAGATTATTGTTTGTAATAATGCTATCTGCCATTTGGGCTGTTCGCATTTTCAAACATCCACAACTATCTTTTTTCCATATATCTTCATACATATTAATTTTTGTTTCTGTATTATAGGACACTAAAGAATCTAAATGTGCTACAGAATTTCTAGATTTGTTTGTTTGGCAACTCACGAATGTACATAGTGTAGTTGCAAAAAGGATATTAAAAAGCCCCATCTTTTCCAACATAAACATTTACAGCTCTATTATTACGATAATTTCCCCAATTACTCCAATATGCATCATCAATATTTTTCTTGGTAACATAGCGAGAGTTTGGATTTACAACTCTCTTTCCATTTTTGTTTTGTACAGACCATTTACTTCCATATGGAGTTTGTCGTGGAATCATGATGTGTATGTACGTTGTCAAACAAAAGTGCACAACTGCAAATGTAGTTATTTACTCTGATATTTCCTTGTTTTATTATCAAAAATTCTTTTGTTGATTGAATTTTGCTTTATTATTTCTCTTATCTTTTTGATTTTCTCCCCTTGCCCTAAATATACGTCTTTGGGTGTAAGATTATCTAACGATTCATGAAACCTTCTCTCATTATAATATTTCACCCACCCATCGATAGCATTTTCCAATTCAGAGGGACAAAAATAATGATTTAGCTTAATCACATTTTTCATCGATCTGTGATATCGTTCTATCTTTCCCAGCGTCTGAGGATGCAAGGGTTTCTTTCAAACGAATATTTTCCTGACGAAGTTCCTTTACCTCGTCATTGGTTGCTTCACGAATGGTATCACCATCAAGGCGAGCTTTGCCTGCCTCGATAAAATCCTTATTCCATTTGTAGTAAGTGCTATCTGATATACCATATTTACGGCATAGCTTGACAATACTATGTTCGCCACGGACTCCTTCCATTACAATCAAAACTTTTTGTTCTGAAGTGAAATTTCGTTTAGTATTGCGACGAACATCCTTTAAAGACGTTAGAACAAACCCAAAGGATGACAGGAAGGAAGGTTGATAAGTTAGCAGGAGATAGAGGGTATAGAGGTATAAAGCAGATTGGGCAGACAAAGATACTCATCCCTGACACTCCTAAAGCTAAAGACAGCTACTACCAAAAGAGAAAGAAACACAAACTATTTTGTAAACGAGCAGGTATAGAACCAACAATAGGACATCTTAAAGCAGACCACCGATTATCTCGCAACTTTTATAAAGGTGTGAAAGGAGATGCTATCAATGTATTATTATCTGCCGCAGCATATAACTTCAAAAGAGCTATGAGAGTTCTTTTGTACCTTATAAAAAGAATCAGCATAGAGCTTGTCAATATAAGCTTTATGCTGAAATATTGTTTTTAAAGGATGACTAAGTAGTTTAACGTCATCAATAATTTTATTGAGAATAGACGTACTTAAAGGAAAATAGAGGTACAATATATTTATAATGCAATTACTTATCTAATACTGAATAAATACTATTATTGCTAATATATTCAGGTACTATAGATTTCATTACCTTTACAATTTCCATATTATCATATGTATGACTTATCAGCAAAAGCTCTTCTATTTGTTTGCTTACAGCATCATAATCATACTCTCTAACTTGAGCTATTCTTACTTTTTCGTGGAAACTTGGCAGGGTATTTTCAGTTGTACTTAATACTTCTTCATAGAGTTTTTCTCCCTCTCGCAGACCTGTATATTCAATCTTCACATTTTCTGCACCAGAAAGTTTTATCATTCTCTTTGCTAGGTCAGCTATTCTAACAGGTTTACCCATATCAAAAACAAAAATTTCACCACCCTTTCCGTGTGTTCCAGCCTCTAAAACTAACTTACAAGCTTCAGGAATCAACATAAAGAAACGAATAATGTTAGGGTCTGTAACAGTAACTGGGCCTCCACTCTTTATTTGCTTCTCGAACAATGGAATAACAGAGCCATTAGAACCAAGAACATTACCAAATCGAGTAGTTACAAACTGAGTTGAAACTTCTTTCGTTTTATCTTGATTGATTTTTTTATTCAAACTCTGACAATAAATTTCACAGATACGTTTTGAACAACCCATCACATTTGTTGGATTTACTGCCTTGTCAGTTGATACCATTACAAACTTTCTAACGCCATACTTAACACTTAAGTCGGCAATTACCTTTGTACCCCAAACATTGTTTTGGATACTTTCAGAAGGATTATTTTCCATCATCGGAACATGTTTATATGCAGCAGCATGGAAAACATATTCTGGTCTATACTGCTTAAAGATAGATTCCATTCTATCAAAATTTGTTATATTCGCAACAATGGTGTCAACTTTTATATTAGGATACTCAAAGCTCATCATCAATCTAATATCATGTTGGGGAGTTTCCGCCTGGTCTATAAGAATAAGTTTACCTGGCTTATAAATAGAAATCTGACGTACAATCTCTGAACCTATTGAGCCTGCTGAACCTGTAATCATAATACATTTATCATTTAGCAAGTTACCGATAGCATCCATATCTACAGCTATTTCATCGCGTGGCAATAAATCTTCAATGTTTATTTCCTTAAATTGTACATGTGTCAAATCATCTTCACCAGTCCATTCTTTTGTATGTTCAGTAAGATAAATCTTCACATTTGCATTGATGAGCATATCTTGTAGTCTTGTATCAGCACGGAACTTATTTACTTGAATAGGCGAAACAAGCACAGCTTTAATATTCAGATTTTCGATGGCCTCTTCTAACTGACTATCAATCGTGTATATCTTTTCACCCATTAACGTATTTCCAGAATACAAATCATCATGAGAAATAAAACCCTTCAACAAGAAATTAGTATTTCTATCGTTGCATATATTATTAGCAATTCCTATTCCACCTTCTTGAATACCATATATAAGTGTTCGAACTTTTCTATTGGGATTTAAATATACATCGTAAATTGCTTTTACTAACACTCGGAAAATTACCATTCCTATAGTAGCCACAAGATACATAACAGCAATTTGACGACCTTGAAGACGCATGAACCTTATAAATTGCCAGAAATACATTATGTAGTGCATTACTTCTGCTATTGCCAACGACAAAAGCATAGCAAGGCATACGCGCTGAAGATCTACAAAAGAGGAGTAGCGTATTATACCAGAATAAGTCTTAAAAACACGGAAACCAATTAGAACGAAAACCATATCAACGAATATGGTAGTTGTAATAAGAGACAGGTTAGAAAACTCAATGGCTCCATGATAATAGAACCAAAAAACAAGCACGCCTGACAAATAGCAAATGAGTATATCAATGGCTAACACAACCCAATATGGCAGTGCATTCTTTGTGAGATACCACTCGAAAATCTTATTTATAAGCTTCATATTTTAGTAGTCTGTCAAATAATTATTTTGTTATCACTTATAATAATGCAAAAGTACTAAAAAGATTTTATTAAGATTCTATTTTTCATAGAATAATAATTACATTTTGGCTATTATTTTCTATTCAATTTATACTCTACAATTTGTTTAAAGCCATTTAAAAAAGAGCTACTATCCATACGCTTTTTTCCTGAGAGTTGTAACTCTCTCAATTCTAATAGAAAATCGTTTGTATTCACGTATACTTTCTTATTTTCTATTACAAATGTTCCTGGTTCACCATTAGCAGCTTTCTCAGTTTTTACAGCTTCAAATATCTTCAAAACCATATCAGTAGTTGAAGTTGCAAAATTATCAAATGGAACAATTTTTGACCAAGCACCAGGATAAGGTGAAAGACCACGTACAAAATTATAAATAACACTTGCTTCCTGATACCAATCTATTTCGCAAGTTTCTTTAAATATCTTTGGCGCATGGTGTAAGTCTTCAGAATTTTGTTGCGGTTCAGTTATTTCGTTCATCACAGATAATATCTGAGTATCATCAAAATTATTTGCAATCTTTTCGCATAAAAGATCTATCGTTTCAATTGCTAAATCTGCTCCTAATCGCATCAATCCATCATAAACATACTCTACATTTGCATTTTCAGGAATAGAAAAATGTTTCCGTCCAATAATTCTGCCAGTATCAATATCTTTATCGAGAAAGAAGGTTGTTACTCCAGTTTCTGTTTCGCCATTTATTACAGCCCAGTTTATAGGTGCTGCACCACGATATTGTGGTAACAAAGCTGCATGAACATTAAATGTTCCCAAACGAGGCATAGACCATACTACTTCTGGAAGCAATCGAAAAGCAACAACTACTTGTAAATCTGCTTTTAAAGCTTGTAATTGATTTATAAACTCAGCATCTTTCATCTTTACAGGTTGCAAAACAGGCAAACCTACTGACTGCGCATATACTTTTACAGCTGGCGCTTGTAGTGACTCTTGATGCCGTCCTATAGGCTTATCGGGTTGTGTGACCACTCCGACAACATTATAATTATTTTCTACCAAAGCTTTCAAAGACTCAACAGCAAACTCTGGTGTTCCCATAAAAACGATTCTTATATCCTTCTTATTCATACTGTCATTTAATTTTAATATTGTGAAGATTCTGAGCAATTACTCTTCGCTGAAGTCTGCAACCAACTGTCTATACATATTATAAAGTCGTGCACGCGAAATATACCCAACTAGTCTTCCGTCTAGCTCTATTACAGGAAGAACCTGTGCACCTGTTTTTTCAAACACTTTCATAACGCTCTCCATCTGGTCGTTAACACCAATAGTTCCTGGTGGAAGGGTCATAAGTTGCTCTACAGAAAAACGATGATATAATTCTGTGCGGAAAATTATGTGTCTAAGTTTTGTTATGTCAATCTCTCCTAACAATATGCCTCCATCATTTAGAACAGGGATATAATCATTGCGGCTCGAACTAATAGCATGCACAAGTTTTCCCATCTCCATGTTTGGATTTACTGATGTATAGTCGCGGTCGACAATATTTTGCATATTCATCATTGTCATTACTGCCTTATCAGTATGATGAGTTAATAGTTTTCCTTGTCGAGCTAATCGAACTGCATATATACTGTGTTGTTCAAAGATATTTATGGTTAGATAAGAACTAATGGTAACAATAATTAGTGGAATAAAAAGATGGTAGCCGCCAGTGAGTTCAGCTATTAAGAATACACCTGTTAGCGGTGCATGCATAACTGCAGCCATAACTGCAGCCATACCATAAAGGGTAAAATTCTTTTCTGGAATGTACTCTCCTATCTGTTGAACATTCCAAAAACGTGCAAAGAAGAAGCCTCCAAATCCACCTATAAATAACGATGGTGCAAACGTTCCACCACATCCGCCAGCTCCATTGGTTGCGCTAGTTGCAAAAACTTTAGTTAAAGCTACGATCCCTACATATAATAACAAGAACTTTGCTTGTCCTGCAAACATAGAACCTCGCAATACTTTATTCCAATCGGCTTCACCATTTCCTTCTATAAAGAGACGCAAGCTGTTATAACCTTCACCATAAAGAGAAGGAAAAACAAAGATAAGCGATGATAAAACTAAACCACCTGCTAATAAATTAAGGTAAGGACGATTGGAAAGACTTGCGTATCTATCTTCACACCAAGACATTACGCGCATAAAATAAAGTGAAAGAAAGCCACAAACGATGCCTAATAATATAGTTGGAGGAACTTTACTAAGACTCCAAAGATAGTCTATTTTGAAGTTATACATAGGTTCACCTCCAGTAAAGAAGTAGGAAAAGCAAGTTGCAGTAACAGAAGCTATCAAGATAGGTAATAGTGACGCCATAGTTAGATCCACCATAAGAATTTCCAAAGTGAATACTAAACCTGCTATCGGTGCTTTGAAAATGCCCGAAACAGCTGCAGTAGCACCACAACCAACCAATAACATCAATGTTCGACGATCCATGTTGAAAAGCCTCCCAAGGTTACTTCCTATGGCAGATCCCGTCAATACAATAGGAGCCTCTGCTCCTACCGATCCACCAAAACCAATTGTAATAGCTGATGCTACAATGGAAGTCCACGTATTATGTGCTTTTAATTTAGAACGTTTCGTAGAAATTGCATATAATACACGTGTGATTCCATGTGAAATTTGATCACGAACAACGTATTTGACGAATAAGCTGGTGAGCCAAATACCTATAACTGGATATAAAAGATACAACCAATTGATAGTGGTCATTTTAAATCCTGATGTAATAAGTTCTTCTATTTCTCTAATAATAATATGAAGGACGTATGCTGCCACCGCAGCAAGAAAGCCTACAATGAATGCAAGTACTAATACAAATTGGCGGTCAGAAATATTGTTTTTACGCCAATCGTCTATACGACTGATTATATTGCTATTATTTTCGTTGGTCATTTTTCAGACTTGTTCCTCTTTACTGATACATTATATATAAGGTATATGAGGGAATTACTTTCTGATTATATTTATTTCTCCAGTCGTTTCTATCTTTATTATAGTAGAAGGCTGGTGTGGCTTATGCTCTTGACGGCGAGAAAAACAAACATAATCTACAGCTGACAATATTTCTTCAGAAATATCGCGATAATTCTGCGCAGCTGGTTCTCCACTAATATTTGCTGACGTACTTACTATTGCTTTTTGGAAACGATAACATAATTCCTTAGAGAAAGGTTCATTTGTGATTCTTATTCCAATAGAACCATCTTCAGCGATAAGATTATCCGCAAGATTCACAGCTTCATCTAGTATTAAGGTCGTTGGCTTTACTACAGCATCTATAAGCTGCCATGCGACATCAGGAACATTGCGTACATATCGCTGCAACCGCACATCAGAATCAACAAGACATACTAACGCTTTTGAATCATCACGACGTTTTATTTTATAAACCTTTGATACAGCTTCTGGATTGGTAGCATCGCATCCTATCCCCCAAACTGTATCGGTGGGGTAAAGTATCACACCACCTTTTCTCATTACCTCAACGGCCTTTTGAATATCTTCTTGCTGTGTCATTTCCTTTTCACTATTAGAGATATACAAAAGTAAAATAAAAAAAGGAAATAAACAAATCTATAAAAGAAAAAAAACAACTCTACTATGGTTAAAGGTTTAGAAACAATTTTCTTAATTTGAGCTTTATACATACAAAAAACTTCGCTTTTGTTATTAAGGTTCTTCTATCAAGAAATGAAATTCATTATTTAAATGTTTAATAAAAGCTGTTTTTATATTGCTATAGTATCAACTTTTACAACATAACTAGAGATAAATATAATAAACTGATAATGAAGATGATGGTATCAATGAAAATATTGCATCTATTTTTAATAAGAAAAAAGATACTTTTTATAAACCTCCCACTCTTTCATTATACTACTATTATGTTCTCCTAAGAAGAATGATGGGTTTAAATTGTCTTCGTAGGGAGTCCACTTTCCACATACAATTACGTCGTGAGCTATAATTGGTTGGAAAATTCCATTATTATAAGCCTTTTGCATATATTTAAGAGACAAGACTATATCTTGACCTTTATAGCTGACAAGGTATTCATCATAAGGCGGAATCAATAGATAGTTGCCTTTACGAAACCCATGAAACCTACCATCATCTGTGAATTAAAACTCTATATCATTTCTTATTTATAAATATAATTGTCTAACAATTCAATACCTTTACGACAATCCCGACCACCATACGAAATCTCCTAATGTAGCTGGTTGACGACTCCTAAAATACATTTTAGCTATGCGTATCAACGCTTCATCTCAGTTTATTGAGGAAACAGGTTTCACTTTATTAGCAGTTAATGCATACGTAGTTTTGATTGGCAATAGGTTCCCGTTACAGATGTACCTGTCAATCCTGCCATACGAATATGATAACTTAAACGTTCGTAATCAAATAAAAAACCTTATCTAATAACGCTTTAACAATGTAATCCTTAGTTAGACTACCCTTATCAGAAGCTGTTAGAGCAATAATTTCACGCACACTCAAAGCTTCTTCATAGTAAATTACGACCTTATTACTATTCATCCAACCTTTAATAACACTAATAGCTTTTGGTGCACATTGTTCTAACAGTCACCAATAGTCCACCTGACGAAACTATCTGCCATATGCCACGCATTAAATGAAGACGGATGATTTCTCCATCATCAAAAGCTTTTTTAAACATCTTTCCTGATGGATTTGTTGTACGCATTGCAACAGCCCAACTCATCATACGATAGTCTTGTGCTTGCATTGCACACATATAGTTCAGTAATTCTTTCGGAGTATTAAACTGAGGAGATATCAGCTACTGATTCAGAAGGCGTAAATCTACTGGGTTTATATTCTATCTCTTTATTTCCGAACTATATGATGTTTCTATCATAATTCAATCACATCTCCTTCATTTGCTATTGACCAAAAAGGAATATTACATTCATCAGTGAATTCTTTCATACGCCATGCACTCTCAAATCCACTAACTACAAAGTGCATGGGAATAAACAAACCTACATTAAATCGTTTTATGAATTGTCGAGCACCGCGTGTATATCCGTTTCCAATTCTACCATCAATCGGAAACATCACTACATCAAAAGTGTCAGATATCTTTTTAATATCTTTCAACTCGCCAAGAAATCGCTTCTCATCTTGCATCGGATTAACATCTCCAAACTCCTCACTGAAGATTGTACCACCCTTATAGTCTTCTGTAAGAAATCGTTCATACCAGTTATTAAGGTCGCCTGCATGAAAGATACAATTACCATCAGATTCCACAATCCATGAAACACCGCTATCATTGCTACCTGTTGCATAAACTTTAACGTTGTTATCATGCCATTCTCCACCTTTTGCCAACCATACATCAGCATCTTCTTTAACTGCCCTTCTACGTTTTAAAATATCTTTAGAAAGGATATAAGTAATCGAAAGTGTTGGATATGTACTGGGCCATGTCAATATTTCCCTTGTAAAGTGATCTTCATGGAAATGACTAGCAAACACATAGACTGGTTTTGAGGTGGAAAGAAGCTTTGAAACAACCCTAGCCGGGTCTCTCCAGTAATCAAAAATGAGCACAGAAGTTTCTGTTTCAATGGCAAAACCACTATGAAAAATATACGTTAGCTTCATCTTAACATAGTGTTAGGAATCATTTCGCAAAGTTTATCATCTCTTATTATCTTTGCTTTTGCCTTACCTGCAAGTACTAAAACCTTCTTTCCGTTGCGGTAAATATGTAATTGACGAGAACGAATAACAGCTGTCAAATTGTCATCGTCTTGAATAGCCGTCCAAATATTATGGTAAACACCATGTTCGTCAAATAGCTTCTGCTGCAAATGCGAACAAATATTATTTGTATCAATAGTTATCATACTAATCAAAGAGTTTCTTCCAAAGCCATAATACTGCCACTGCACCAAGGACACAGAACACAAAATTTGTGAGATAACCTTTACCAAACAATTCTATATTAAGCAAATGACTGATAGCAGTTCCTGCGTAACTTCCAATAATACCTATTATTAAGTTCATGCAACAGCCTTTGCCTTCACCACTCATGATACGATTTGCAATATAGCCTATAAGAACTCCTGTCAGTATTGGCCATGCTGTGAAATCTGCAATATGTTCTAACATAATTATTCAAGTTTATTTTATATCTTCGAATTTAGAATGTATCGTTCTATCTTTTCATAACTCTTATCTTCCTTATTTCAAGGCCTTACCATCTGAAAAAGCATTGCCCACTCGTTTACCTAACAGATTATAACCCATTTGAATAGGGTTGAAGGTTATGAGGTTCATTTTTTCAATATCAGGTTTTCCATCTTTTGCGAGATAGTTTTCATCACATAGAATATTCACAATTTCTGCAATAATATAGCAACCTGTATCGGATTCTTTCTGCTTTTTCTATAATTCTGCACTCCATTGTCATTGGAAAATCAGTAAATACTGGTGCATCTACATTTTCAGAAGCTATTACATTCAAACCTGATTTAGCCATCTTGTCAGGGTCTTTCTTTTGACTTACAATGCCGACATAGTCAGCAGCAACCATTGTTTCTACAGTAGCAAAAGCCACAGTAAACTCCCCTTTAAGGTTCAAATTATCGGAGGTTTGATGTTTTCCCATTGAAATCATAATTTTATGGTTATCCCATTGGCCACCCCAAGCTGCATTCATGGCGTTAGGATTACCATTCTCATCATATGTACCAATTATAAGCACAGGTTGCGGAAGTAACCACGCTTTCTTACCAAAACTTTTCATATTCTATTTGTCTTTAGTTAATTTTCAATACTATCTAGCGTATATAAAAATAATACTTACTGATGTTATAAATTATAATAATGATGCATGCAAGTAGTATGCCAAGCTATATAGTCGTTCCTTAAAAACAATATTTCAGCATAAAGCTTGTATTGACAAGCTCTA
>NZ_JABZSJ010000014.1:0-44628 GCF_015262605.1 Prevotella aurantiaca
GCCTAAAGGTACAAAAACTTTAGGAAATAGCAAAGCCCTGGCTTGAGAAAGTCGGAGCTTTGTGCATAAAAAAGAGGATGTATCAATTTTGACACACCCTCTCTATACTTTTAAAATATAAGTGCTTAGTTCTTAAAGAAGTCCTTAACAGCTTCATTAGGAACCATCTTTTCATCGAAGATGTAAGCTCCAGTCTTAGGACTCTTTACCATCTTGATTACCTTTGTATATGCGCGACCATCCGTTGATCCTTCATGGAGGGTAGCGACCGCTTTCTTTGCCATAGTCTATTATGCTTTAACTATTTGTTATAAACGTGTGCTTACTTAATCTCCTTGTGAAGAGTCATCTTCTTAAGAATCGGATTGTACTTCTTAAGCTCTAAGCGTTCAGCAGTATTCTTACGATTCTTAGTAGTGATATAACGGCTTGTACCAGGCAGACCGCTACTCTTCATCTCAGTGCATTCAAGTATAACCTGAACTCTGTTACCTTTAGCTTTCTTTGCCATGATATTAGTCTCCTATAACTTTAATATCCTTCCAGTCTACATAACCTTTGGATACGGCTTGCTTCAACGCACGATCTAAGCCTAATTTGTTAATTGTACGAAGACCAGCAGCACTAATCTTCAATGAAATCCAGCAGCTTTCTTCTACATAGTAGAATTTCTTGCTGAAGAGGTTTACGTCAAAACTGCGCTTTGTGCGATGCTTTGAGTGAGACACATTGCAACCAATTTGTGCCTTCTTTCCTGTGATTTGACAAATCTTAGACATTTCTATCTGTAGTTTTGTAATTCGTTAATTGATACCTATTCCAAACAGGTTGCAAAATTACAAAAATATTCTTAACTAACAAAGAAAACTGAAAGATAATCAAAGGAATTAAGTTTTTTTTCGAGTTTTTGCTGAAATCATCGTACATTATGCTTAAAATGGCAAACTGTGAGAAGTTTTTAAATAACATGAAAAAAACTATTTTACCAACATTAAAATATCATCTTAATAAAGTAAAAAAACAGTTTAATATTATTTGAGAATTGTTTAACTGAAATAAGCAATACTTTTTGTTATCATTACAAAAGTATTACGCTTGTAAGAAACAAATATCACTGAGGTTTATTTATTTTTAGATAATGATGGATAAATAGGGGAATGTGTTCATAAAAGTAGAAGTTTATTTTCTGAAGAGTTAGAGATTATTTTAATTAAAGCAATTGTTTTTCAATTAATTAGATTAGCACAGAACAAGCAATTATTCTAAAATGAAAGCATAAAAAAAGCACGACCGACGTCGTGCTAAAGCCTTTATAAAAATCAAAATCTTTTTTGGTTGAGCTTGATTAAGGTTGTCACCTCACGGTGTCAAACCTAAATCTCGCGTCAAACATGTTATCCTAATCCAACAAATCTTATACCTTGAAAAACCTATTGATACCTAAATACTTTTCTTTACTTAAACAACTAATCTTTTATAACCTAAACAATCTATTCTATTTATTATAACCTAAACAATTTTCTTCTTTTGTACTGCAAAGTTATAGAACATTTATGAAACCTCCAAAATATCTGATTATAATTTTTATAATAATTTCAATTAAATGATATACATCAAGTGTTTTGGTGCGTTTTAGTCAATTTTCAGTCCTAAAACCATTCAAATTGCATTACACAAAAGATTTGTTTACAATTGACAAATATAAGTAAACATTTCCTTAAAGACTTCAGGCAGCAGGGTAGGGCGTGTTTGGAAGATGCCGAAAAAGGCACTTCCACTACCAGACATCTGCGCATACATAGCCCCCATGTCGTACAGTTGTTGTTTTATACTGCGTATTTCTGGATATACATTAAATATAGATAGCTCGAAATCGTTGTTAAGGTGTTTGCGCCATTCATCGTTAATGGGTTGCGCTACGATGTCTTTACATATTATAATAGGTGATTGTGGTTTTACGAAAGAGAAAGCTTGAGCCGTAGAAATAGCTACTAGTGGCTTAACGATTAGCAAATATAAGCCTTTAAGATGGGCGCATTGATCGCTCATTGGCGTAAGAACGTCGCCTATTCCAGTAGCAAACGATGGTTCAGCTGTTACGAAGAAGGCACAATCGGCACCCAAACGGGCTGCATAACGTTGTAGAGTAGGAGCGTCAAGGTTCAAATTACAAAGTTCGTTGAGTACTCTAAGGGTGTAAGTAGCGTCCGACGAGCCACCTCCCAGACCCGCTTGAGAAGGAATATTCTTCTCTAAACCGAAGTCAACGTGCGGCAAACAATAGTCAGAAGCGAGCAATTTGTACGCCTTCACGATTAGATTATCGTCTAAATTACCCTCTATGGCATTGCCACTGAGCGAAAGCGAGCACGTACAATCGGCTCCTTCGCCAACAAACGCTTCGAGTTTATCGGTCAGCGGTACAGGATAGAATACCGTTTCAAGGTCGTGATAGCCGTCATTACGCTTGCGTACCACATTCAAACCTAAGTTTATCTTACAATTAGGAAATACTATCATTTTTCTTTCGTTTTTGTTTTGTAGCGGAAGGCAAATTGTTTAATGCTTTCAGTTAAAAGCTTTTGCAAAGATAGAAAATCATTATGGATAACTTGCGATAGTTTCCAAATTTTTGATTACTTTTGTAGCTGTTATGCCAGAAAAGAATAGTAATAACGCAAAAAGTACACGTAGACGCTCTGCCGCGCCTATTGATACATCGTTTGGGCACTTGCAACCCCAGGCATTAGATATTGAAAAGGTAGTTCTCGGTGCATTGATGATAGACAGCGATGCCTTTACTGTTGTGTCAGAGATGATCCGTCCGGATACGTTTTATGACCCACGACACCAGAAAATATATGGTGCCATACAGTCATTGAACCTCCACGAGAAGCCAGTAGACATTATGACGGTGGCCGAGGAGCTGAAACGCAGTGGCGAATTAGAAGAAGTGGGCGGACCAGCCTACATCGTTGAGCTTAGTTCGCACGTTGCATCGTCGGCTCATATTGAATATCATGGGCGCATATTAGCTCAGAAATACCTTGCACGCCAGCTTATTCAGTTTGCCTCTATGGTAGAAACTGCGGCCTTTGACGAGACTGTTGATGTGGACGAACTCATGCAACGAGCTGAAGGAAGCCTATTTGAACTCTCCCAAAAGAACATGGCGCAAGAGTATACGCAGATAGATCCCATCGTAAAACAAGCGCACGAGATGTTGCTAAAGGCTGCAAACAATAAGGATAGTGGCGGCTTAACAGGTATCTCAACGGGCTTTACGCAATTAGATAAGATAACTGCGGGCTGGCAACCGTCCGACCTTGTCATTATAGCGGGCCGTCCTGCCATGGGTAAAACCTCGTTTGCGCTGAGCCTTGCAAAGAATATTGCTATTGATAGTCGTGTGCCTGTTGCTTTCTTCTCGCTTGAAATGAACAACGTTCAGCTCGTAAACCGCTTGCTGTCTAACGTTTGTTCCATCTCAGGAAGTAAGATATTGAGCGGTCAGTTAGACCCTGCCGATTGGGAACGCTTCGATAATAACCTCCGCAAAATGGATGGAGCGCCCATCTATGTAGACGATACGCCCGGCTTGTCGGTCTTTGAATTGCGTACAAAAGCACGCCGTTTAGTGCGCGAACATGGTATAAAGGTGCTCATGGTGGACTACCTTCAGCTGATGAATGCGAACGGAATGCGTTTCAGTAGCCGTCAGGAAGAAGTCTCAACCATAAGTCGTTCGCTCAAAGGATTAGCTAAAGAGCTGAACATTCCTGTGCTGGCACTATCCCAGCTCAACCGTACCGTAGAGCAACGCGATGGTATAGAAGGTAAAAGACCGCAATTAAGCGACTTGCGTGAATCGGGTGCCATCGAGCAAGATGCCGACTTGGTGCTCTTCGTACATCGTCCCGAATATTATCGAATCTTTCAAGACGAGAAGGGAAACGACCTCCATGGCAAGGCGCAAATCATTATTGCCAAGCACCGTAAAGGCGCAACCGACGATGTTTTGCTATCGTTCCGTGGCGAATACACACGCTTTGCCAATCCCGACGAGGACAGTTTTATGCCTGCAGGCTTACCAAACGATTTCGGTGGCGAAATTATTGGCAGCAAAATGAACGACGACCCGCTGCCACCGCCTGACGACAGACCGCCGTTTTAACCTCGTTGCAAAGATGCAACTTCTATATTTATAATGGTATAATAAATAAAATACAAAACAAATGATATATTTAGTTCAGCCTTACATAGATATTGCCCTGAAACTTATCACAGGTATGATAGGCATATTGGTATTTCTGCGCATAACAGGAAAGGCGCAGTTGGCACAGATTACACCGCTCGACACCGTGAGTGCTTTCGTGATAGGTGCTTTGGTCGGTGGTGTTTTGTACAATCCAGATATGTCTATGTGGCATATTTTATTTGCTTTGGCAGTGTGGACAGCGTTCAACATGCTCATTCGCTTTGCTATGCGGTCGGCTCGTTTGCGCCATTTCATAAAAGGAGAGAGCGTGCTTCTTGTAAAAGATGGTGTTATAAACTTCAAGAATTTCAAGCGAAACAGTCTTGAAATGGAACAGTTCCGCTTGCTATTACGCCAGAAAGGAATCTTCTCTATGTTCGATGTTGAAGACGTATTGTTCGAGGCTAATGGTTCTGTTACTGTTTTATCACCAGGTAACAGGTCAGCATCTTTCTTGCTTGTGAACAATGGAGAGATTGTCGAAACCACCTTAAAACAATGCGATCGTTCTTCGGCCTGGGTGCTTCGCAATATCAAACGCAATGGTTTCGAAGCTCCTTCACAATTATTTTGCATGGAGTGGACACCTAACAAAGGTTTCTATTTCGTTACATACGCTGGCGATGTGAAACGTGGCGAAGAAGATGTTGCAGTAGATGATAGCGGAGATATTGTATAAATAGTTTTTCTTTTAAATTGTGGAAATAACGAAAAGTCCACGCCATGATGATATTTTCTCATGGCGTGGACTTTTCTTTTTTTCTTTGTTTATATCATTCTCTGGTGGTGGAGAAGCTATTTTCTATATTTATCATAACCATTATTAGTTTTTAAAAGTAGTGGTTTTGAATTGCAGAAATCATTTAAACATTTTTCACAAATAAGACTATTACATAACTAATTGATTATGAACGTTTTGCAAAAGGGGTTGTTTTGCGTTGTAAAAGTGCCTATATTGCAACGCAAAACAGGCACTTTTGCAAATCAATAATGCCGTTATTACTTTTTAACAATATCGTAATCGTAAAACAACATTGTTTTTATCGTGTTGTATTGGGTATTGTTTAGGAAAAACAAACAGCTATTATGGAGCAATTTTCCGACTTATCTGTCGATGCCATCGCGCGACAAAAGTCCTTTGTTGGCATAGTAATGCTTTACTTCTTGCATATCTGTTACAAGGTCTGCATAGTCGATAAGCTGTTGCGGAGCGTAACGTCCAGTAAGCACAACTTCGGTATTCGAAGCACGATTGTCCAGCGCTTCTATCAGTTTTTCCAAACTAATAAGTTCCATGTGCAGAGCTATTGTAACCTCATCGAACATTACAATGTCCCAATCTCCAGACTTTAAGTACTGCGAACACATGCGTAATCCTTCTTCAGCCTGACGTTTATCCTCTTCATCAGGCACACGAAGCAACATGCAACCTTTGCCAAATTGCTCTACAGATATATTATCAAAGTGTTCAGCAATGTGAGTTTCATTGTACTTTATCGACTTCATAAATTGTCCGATAAATACTTTTTTGCCTGCCATGCAAGCTCTTATGGCCAATCCAAAGGCCGCAGTAGTTTTGCCTTTTCCATTGCCCGTGTAGACATGAACCTGTCCACGACTTACCATTTGTTTTGCGCTCATGTGGTCAACGAATAGTTATTTTATGATGAGAATTAATTTCTTACACATTATTATATATAGTAGCTGCTCATGACTGCTATATTTTTAGTTAGTTCATAATCGGTTTTTGCTATGTCTAATTCGCTACAAAAGTATAAAATTAAATAGAATTAAGCAAACAATAGTATAACTATTTAAATAAAATATAACGATCTTAAAAAGCTAAAGAAGGGGCATATACCAAGATAACCTAGCTATTTCTTGATGTCAAAGTAGGTTTTAAACACTTTGGCACACTATTTGTAAATTTATCAGCAGACAGAAATTAACAAATAAAACATATAATTATGCAAAAAGGAAAAATAGGAGTAACAACAGAGAACATCTTCCCTGTCATCAAGAAATTTCTCTATTCAGACCACGAAATCTTCCTTCGTGAAATGGTTTCTAATGCTGTTGATGCAACACAAAAGTTGCGCACACTCGCTACAACTGGCGATTTCAAAGGCGAAACAAACGACCTTAAGGTTTCGGTTAGCCTTGATGAAAAGGCAGGAACACTTACCATAAGCGACAACGGTATCGGTATGACAGCCGAAGAAATAGACAAATACATCAACCAGATAGCCTTTTCGGGCGTTACAGACTTCTTAGACAAATACAAAGATAAGGCAGAAGCAATCATCGGACACTTCGGTCTCGGTTTCTACTCGGCCTTTATGGTGTCTAAAAAGGTAGAAATTATCACGAAAAGCTACCGCGATGGCGCGCAAGCGGTTAAGTGGAGCTGTGACGGAAGCCCTGAATTCGAGCTGGAAGAAGCCAAAAAGGAAGGTCGTGGTACCGATATTGTACTCTATATCGACGACGATTGCAAAGAGTTTTTGGAGAAACAGAAGATTGAAAGCTTGCTAAACAAGTATTGCAAGTTTATGTCTGTACCTGTCGTTTTCGGCAAACGAACAGAATGGAAAGACGGAAAGAACGTTGAAACTGACGAAGATAACGTTATAAACAGCGTTGAACCATTGTGGGCAAAGGCTCCATCAGGACTGAAAGACGAAGACTATAAGAGCTTCTACCGCACGCTTTTCCCAATGAACGATGAACCTTTGTTCTGGATTCACCTTAATGTTGATTATCCATTCAACCTCACTGGTATTCTCTACTTCCCACGTGTGAAGAACAATATCGAGCTTCAGCGTAACAAAATACAGCTCTATTGTAACCAAGTATTCGTTACCGACCAGGTGGAAGGCATTGTTCCAGAGTTCCTTACCCTACTCCACGGCGTCATAGACTCGCCAGATATACCGCTGAACGTGAGCCGTAGCTACTTACAAAGCGATGCTAACGTGAAGAAAATATCTACGTATATCACCAAGAAAGTGGCTGATCGACTGAACGGAATATTCAAAGAGAACCGCAAAGAGTACGAAGAAAAGTGGAACGATCTAAAGCTTTTCGTTAACTACGGAATGCTTTCTCAGCCAGATTTCTACGATCGTGCAAAAGATTTCTCGCTCTTTACCGATGTAGATGGCAAGAACTTTACATACGAAGAGTATCGCACACTCATCAAAGACAACCAGACTGACAAGGACGGAATGCTTATTTATCTTTACGCAACCGACAAAGACGAACAGTATTCGTACATCGAAGCTGCACGTGCAAAGGGCTATTCGGTTGTATTAGCAGATGGACAGTTGGACGTTCCTGCTGTTTCAATGCTTGAACAGAAGTTCGAAAAGTCGCGTTTTGTACGTGTAGACTCTGACGTAATCGATCGTATTATTGCGAAAGAGAAGGCGGATAACGAGCAGAAACTTGCAGAAAACGATACCGATTTGCTCACTCAGGCATTCCAATCACAGATGCCTAAGATAGAGAAAGCCGAGTTTATGGTAGCTATCGAGGCTTTGGGAGAAACCGCACAGCCTGTTATGGCAACGCAAAACGAGTACATGCGTCGTATGAAAGAGATGAGCCAATACCAACAAGGCATGGCTTTCTACGGACAAATGCCTGATACTTACACCATTGTATTGAACTCTGATCACGCAATTGTAAAGCGAATACTCGAAGAAGGCAATGCTGAAACTGCCGAAAAGCTAAAGCCTATCCTCAGCGAAATTAAGGGATTGCAGGCTCGCGAAACCATTTTGCGCCAGGAACAAGGTAAGAAAAAGGCGGAAGAAATTACACAAGAAGAGAAAGATGACCTCAAGAATACAGAGGAATCGCTCAGTAAACAGCGTGCCGAAAAGAACGATATTATTGCAAACTATGCCAAAGGCAACGATGCAATACATCAGCTTATCGACCTCGCACTCTTGCAAAATGGTATGCTAAAAGGTGCTGCACTCGACAAATTTATCAAACGTTCGGTAGACTTGATAAAGTAAACTGTTGAGATAAAGCAGTTATAAAAACCAATATATGAGCATAACTATGATTTTCGTAATCGTTGCTTTGATCGTAGCTATCTTATGTATTTACTTCATATTTAGCTAATTCAATTATAACTAACTTTACGAAACGATGTGTAACAGCATTTAAAAGCTAATTTATAAATTTGATAGATAGCTGATCGTAATATCTATATAAAAAGGTGAAATCGTTGCTGATTTCACCTTTTTTTATTAAGTTTGCACTATAAGTTCTACTTTTTTATGAAAAAGAAACGACAATGAAGTTTGACATAAACAGCATAAAATACTTCTTAACCACAGGAATGTGGTTGAAAACAGAGCATGGGTCGAAGCGTAGAAATATAGTTATTCAACAGCTGCAGAAGCTCTATCTCGCCATAAAATTCTTCCTTGAACGCGACCATATAGCCGCTACAACACAGCTATCATTCTCTACTCTCATGGCAATTGTACCTATTGCAGCCATGATTTTCGCTATTGCGAACGGCTTTGGCTTTGGTAAATTCATCGAAAAACTATTCCGTGAGATGCTGTCAGCGCAACCTGAGGCTGCCAATTGGCTGCTTACACTCACCCAATCTTATCTTCTTCATGCCAAAACCGGACTCTTTATCGGTATCGGACTGGTGATTATGCTTTACAGTGTGTTCTCTTTGATAAGGACAGTAGAGTATGCTTTCGACAGTATTTGGCAGGTTAAGGGCGCAAGACCCATTGGTCGGGTCATCATAGACTATACTGCTATGATGTTTCTTTTACCCATTGGCATTATCATATTGTCGGGTCTGAGCATCTATTTCTATAGTTTCGTAGAGAATTTAAACGGTCTTCGCTTCCTCGGAACCATTGCAAGCTTCTCTCTTCGCTATCTTGTGCCGTGGATAATCCTTACGCTTATGTTCATTGTGCTGTATGTTTTCATGCCCAATGCAAAGGTAAAGATTACCAAAACAATAGGTCCTGCCATGATAGCCAGCTTGGCTATGCTATGTTTACAGGCTGTTTACATTCACGGACAGATATTCCTTACAAGCTATAACGCCATCTATGGTTCGTTTGCAGCGCTTCCTCTGTTCATGTTATGGATACTTGCGTCGTGGTATATCTGCCTTTTTTGCGCTGAACTCAGCTATACCAACCAGAATTTAGAGTATTATGAGTTTATGATAGATGTTGGAGATATATGCCATAACGACCTTATGCTGCTGTGTGCAACGGTATTAAGCCACATCTGTCAGCGCTTTGCAAACGGCGAAAAGCCTCATACGGCAATGCAAATAAAGGTAGCTACTCACATTCCTGTACGTGTTACGGTGGACATTCTTTATAGATTGAAGGAGGTAGAACTTATTTCAGAGAACCAATCTCCTACTACTGAAGAGATAACATACACACCAACACACGACACAAACAACATTACTATAGGTGAAATGATGGCCCGTTTAAATGCATCACCTGTTTCTAAGTTCGCTCATTTAGGCATTTCGCCTAAAAAAGTGTGGAACCGTGACATATATAATAAGGTGCAAAAGATTCATGAGGCTTATCTGAATGAATTGAAATCTATCAATATCAAGGAGCTGATAAACCAGCCAGAAGATTAAAAAACGAACTTGTTTATTTTGCCAAACAGCATTGAGTATCTTATAAAAATAGGATTTTGCAAATGCAAAAACCTTTCTTTATGTAGTAGATAGCTTCGCTTTCTGAATTCGAAAGATGGTTGTAAGCCACCTACCCCACTCTGTTCAACTACCTTATTGTATAAAGGTGAAATTAGAACTGATAAGCTAAAGTTATGCAATTAAAGTGTAAATATTTTTCAGAACCGATTTAATCACGTAACGTTCTAAGTATCAATAGAATACAAAAGAGCCTGTTTTGCATTGCAAAACAGGCTCTTTTGTCGTGCAATATAGGCGCTTTTACTTCACAAAACAATCGCTTTTGCAACGTCATAGCGTTTATATCGTTTTCTACATGTGCTTTCTTTACAAAATGAAAGCGATTATCTTGTTGTTCCTCTTCTATCTATTCCAAGTTCATCTGATACCTCTAAGGGTTCTTGAAAAACTAAAACTGCACCTGAAAGATACTTCTAACGCAAGTCAATAATCTCTGCTGAAGGTGCATCAGAGTGCTTAAATCGGAAGTTAGAATTAGACTGTGATACGGTACGGAAGTTGCTAATGTTTATCGTAACCCACTTTTTACCTTGCAACATCTTTATCTGTTGTGGATAATAAGACTTTGAAATGGTAATATAAAATTCCTGCATGCTACGGGCTGGGTGTATGGCTTGCAAGTGAACAACGTATGTATTGTTGACCGTTTTCATCGACATGCGGTAACCATTCTTGTACATTGAGATGAAAGCGTAAGGGTTCATCGACATGCGTTGGGCTTCGTTAGGCGTCGAAATATTCACTTCGTTTGTGCTTTTCATATACGCCCACTGCGTTTTACCATCGAACCAGATAGTTGTTTCGGGCGTTACGGCCTTGAACTTTTCGCCCTTTAAAGCGATACTACCCGATGCTCTGCCTACCTCTCCACCGGTAATTGTGAAGTTAGCAGCGGCTCCACCACGACGTCCAACAATGGCAGCTGCATTGTCTAACACTTTCTTTGCATCTGCAGTACTCTGTCCAAAAGCACTCACACTCAACAAGAATGATAGAGCTAATAAAATGTTTCGTTGTATTTTCATTGTCTTTTTAACTCCTTTTGCTTTTACTTATGTAATGATGAAAGTAATGATTCAAGACTCATTTCATCGCCAATCAGCACTTCACGAGGTTTAGAACCCTGTGCTGTACCTACAATACCAGCCTTCTCCATCTGGTCCATTAGACGACCAGCGCGGTTGTATCCGATGGCAAAGCGGCGTTGTATCATACTCGTAGAACCTTGTTGGTTCAACACTATAGCACGTGCCGCATCTTCAAAGAGCGGATCAAGGTTCTCATCAAGGGCTCCGCCAGCTATTCCTCCTTCCTCTACTGCAGGTTCAGGTATTGATAATGGCGCTACAGGACCAGGCTGTGTGGCGATGAACTTAGAGATATCTTCCACCTCTGGCGTATCTACGAAGGCGCATTGCACACGCGTTGGCTCGCCACCATTGAGGTAAAGCATGTCTCCTCGTCCCACAAGTTGCTGCGCTCCGGGGCGGTCCAGAATGATACGAGAGTCCATCATGGCACCTACACGGAATGCTATACGGCCAGGGAAGTTGGCCTTTATGTTACCTGTAATAATTGAAGTTGTTGGTCGTTGGGTTGCAATAATCATGTGAATACCAATCGCACGCGCCAGCTGAGCAATACGAGTAATTGGCATTTCAATCTCTTTTCCAGCGGTAAGAATAAGGTCTCCGAACTCGTCAATGATTACAACGATGTACGGCATAAACTCATGTCCTTCCTCAGGGTTAAGCTGATGGTTCAAGAACTTCTTATTATATTCCTTTATATTGCGCGCTCCTGCAGCCTTCAACATATCGTAACGATTGTCCATCAGTACACAAAGACCTTTCAAAGTCTTTACAACCTTCTGCACATCAGTGATGATTGGCTCGTCTTCGTTCTCCTCTACTGCTGCCATAAAAGGCTTAGCGATGGGCGAATATATACTAAATTCAACCTTCTTAGGGTCAACAAGCACTATCTTAAGGTCGTTCGGATGCTTCTTATAAAGCAAAGATGTAATGATAGCGTTAAGTCCTACCGACTTACCTTGACCTGTTGCACCAGCCACGAGTAAGTGTGGTATCTTTGCTAAGTCCACCATATACACATCGTTTGTAATGGTTTTACCCAACGCTATTGGCAATTCCATCGTGCTTTCCTGGAACTTTCGTGAGTTCAAAATAGAGAACATAGACACGATAGAAGGCTTTGCGTTTGGTACTTCAATACCTATTGTACCCTTACCAGGCATCGGTGCGATGATACGAATACCGATAGCAGCCAAGCTTAGGGCGATATCGTCTTCCAAATTCTTAATTTTTGAGATGCGAACACCTTGTGCAGGGGTAATTTCATAGAGGGTAATGGTAGGTCCAACCGTAGCTCTAATGCTGCGAATTTGTACTCCAAAGTCGTTCAACACCTTTATAATACGGTTCTTATTGGCCTCTAACTCTTCCTTATCAACGAAGTTTACGTTATTGTCAGAGTCGTATTGCTTGAGCAAAGTAAGGGTAGGATACTTCCAACGGGTAAAGGGTTCGTGTGGATTAATAGGGGTTGAGAGGTCTGTTGTGCCTGCTACTATCTTGCCTTGTGCCTTCTCTTGCTCTGCAGGAATATCTACCGTCATACCAATTTCGGTATCTAAATCATCTTCAGATTTGCCCATTTTGCTTGCAACACTTTCCTTTTTGGTTGGTTTTATCACTGCTTCGGGCAGATTATCATCAAGGAAATCCACAGTTTGAGGCTCGGTATTTATGAACTTTTCAACCTCTTCTTCCTCTATTTCATCGGTGTTTTCGTCTACTTCCTCCTTAGTATTGTTGTGTCGAACAATGGTAAATTTCACCTTATTACGTAGATATCCCACTGGATTCAGAATCTTTTTAACCACCGTTATAGTCTCTGATGTAAGGTAAGTGAGGAATCCTAACATCGTAACAGCAAGGATTGCGAGCAGTCCAGGCTCTCCAATAATGTTCTCAACGTACTCTACAACGAACCTACCATGGTCGCCTCCAGGGTTGAAAACGTTCTCGCTCATGAGCGGTGTAAGGAATTTTGCAAAGGTAATCGAGCTCCATGCCATTACCAAAACCATTCCAAAGAACCACTTCCATAGGTTTACTTTCTCGTAAGCCTTCATCATTTTCACTCCACAGAGTATGATATATAACGGTATTATGAACGCGGGGATACCGAAACATCGCGATATGAGGTAGTAAGACAATAACGCTCCCACTGAGCCACAATAGTTTTGAAACTCCTTTGCGCTATTTTCAATCTCGCCAGGACGCAATGCTGTAACCAAACTTTGGTCGGCTGCGCCTGTCGAAAAGTAGCTTATGAAGGCAACTAATATGTAAAGTGCAAGACAAAGCAATACGAGTCCGAATACAAAACCTGTCTTATCGTTTATTATATAATGTGCGCCAATAGCCTCACTGAATGTTTTCGGAGTCTTCTCCGTTTTCTTTTTTGCCATTATCAAATGTTTAATTCAAATGCAAAAGTACTAAAAATTTGCCATATAATCGGGCATATTTTCAGAAGATTTTGCTAAATTTGCAAAACGAAACAGACAATGATGATTACAAAATTATATAATAAGGTCGATAAAAAGAGTATTCCCGACTTGCCGCGCGTAACGTTTCAAGGCAAGGTTGTGGTAGTTCTTAACGAAGCAGAAGCCAACAAAGCGGTTGATTTTCTGCTCTCGTCGGACATTCTTGGTATTGATTCTGAAACGCGTCCAGTGTTCAAAAAGGGGCAACATCATAAGGTTGCGCTGCTTCAAGTGAGCACGAGAGACATATGTTTCCTATTCCGTTTAAATCTTATAGGCATGCTTCCATGCATCATTAAACTGCTCGAAGACACCACAGTACTGAAGGTTGGACTGTCTTTGCACGACGATTTCATGATGTTGCACCAGCGTGCTGACTTCAAGATAGGACGTTTTATAGACCTTCAAGATATCGTTAAGGAGTTCGGAATAGACGACCTTAGTTTGCAGAAACTATATGCAAACCTCTTCCATGAACGCATTACGAAGCGCCAACAACTATCGAATTGGGAAGCTCCTATACTAACAGAGAAGCAGAAAATATATGCTGCTACCGACGCGTGGGCATGTATTAAGATTTACGAACGACTGCAAGAACTACAGAAAACACAAGGTTACGAAACCATAACAGTACCCGAACCCGAACCTAAAAATACCGAAAGTATCGATAAAACCGATGCCGAATTCACACAAAAGAACGATTGAACATGTATAAGAAAATAGTTTTAAAGAAAGGAAAAGAAGAGAGTTTGCTACGTAAACACCCATGGGTGTTCTCTGGTGCAATCCTTAAGCTGGACGAAACACTTGAAGAAGGCGAACTCGTTCAGGTCTACACACACAACGGAAACTTCATTGGTGTGGGACATTTCCAAATCGGTTCCATCACCGTTCGTATTCTTTCGTTTAGCGATGTGCCTATTGATGCTGACTTTTGGCAAAGCCGTTTGAAGGCAGCATGGGCTGTACGCGAGGCAATTGGAGTCATTCGCCCAGAGGGAGATGGTGCATCTACAACTGGCGAAACAGTGAATACAACCTATCGTTTGGTACATGGCGAAGGCGATAACCTGCCTGGTTTAATCGTTGATGTGTATGGAACAACTTGCGTTTTGCAGGCGCATTCAGTGGGAATGCACGTCTCTCGCTTTGCAATAGCCGATGCTTTGCGTGCCGTTATGGACGAAAAGATTGACAGTATCTATTATAAGAGCGAGACAACGTTGCCCTTTAAGGCTGAATTAGGACAAGAAAATGGCTTCCTTTATGGTGATACTGATAACAATATTGCCATTGAAAACGGACTAAAGTTCCACATTGATTGGCTCAGAGGACAGAAAACGGGCTTCTTTATCGACCAACGTGAGAACCGCAGCTTGCTCGAATACTATGCAAAAGGACGCTCGGTGCTAAACATGTTTTGCTATACGGGAGGCTTTTCGGTATATGCTATGCGTGGCGGAGCTAAGATGGTGCACTCTGTTGATAGCTCTGCAAAGGCGGTAGAACTAACCAACGAGAATATAGCTTTGAACTTCCCAGGCGACAATCGCCATGCTGCTATATGCGAAGATGCTTTCAAATACCTTGATGATAACGATGGAAAGTACGACCTAATTGTGCTTGATCCACCTGCATTTGCCAAGCATCGCAGTGCATTGAAGAACGGATTGCGTGGCTATACTCGTTTGAATGTAAAAGGTTTCGAACGCATCAAGAAAGGCGGTATATTATTTACATTCAGCTGTTCGCAGGTTGTTACAAAGGAAAACTTCCGCCAAGCTGTGTTTACAGCAGCTGCTCAAGCAGGTAGAAAGGTTAGAATTCTACATCAAATACACCAGCCTGCCGACCACCCAATAAACATTTACCACCTCGAAGGCGAATATTTGAAGGGGTTAGTACTTTATGTTGAATAAGGTAAAGACATACATCGACACCCACAAACTGCTCCGTCCAGATGGTCGTTATATCGTTGGACTATCCGGAGGAGCCGACAGTGTCGCTCTAATACTTATACTTAAGGAATTAGGTTACTGCGTTGAAGCAGCACATTGCAACTTCCATTTGCGTGGCAAAGAGAGCCAACGAGACGAAGATTTCTGCATAAAGCTGTGCGAAAAGAATAATATTAAACTACACCTAATTCACTTTTATACAGCAGAATACGCAGAATTAAATAAAGTAAGTATTGAAATGGCAGCTCGAACACAGCGTTATGACTATTTCGAAACCTTACGACAAGAGATTGATGCCGATGCGATTTGCATTGCACACCATCGTGATGATTCGGTAGAAACTGTACTTCTTAATCTTGTTCGTGGTACTGGCTTACGCGGATTGATGGGTATTCGTCCTCGTAACCAACATATTTTACGCCCCCTCCTAACTTGTTCTAAGTCTGAGATTGAGGACTATTTGTTTGCAAAAGAACAACCTTTTGTAACTGATAGTAGTAATCTCGTAGCTGATGTAAAGCGAAATAAACTTAGATTAGAGGTTGTTCCAACGCTGAAAGAAATCAACCCATCGTTTGATGAGACCATTGTTAGAATGTCGGAAAACATCGGTGAAGCGCAGAAAATCATCAATGCATCTTTAGAAAACGCCTTTCATCGCATTGTAACGGTAGAGAATGGAGAGGTAGACGCTTTGTTGCTACGTCTTCAAGAAGGTATTCCTTCAAAAGATTTGCCTAACCTCCGTATCAATATAGCAGCCCTTAAAGATTATGTTTCTCCTGAATATTTCCTCTTTTATCTTCTCTCTCCCTATGGTTTTACTTCACCACAGATACGAAATATCGCTCTTTCGTCATCATCAGAGAGTGGAAAAGAATATATAACAGATACTTACACGCTTCTATTCGACAGAAAGATGATGCTTCTTTCAAGGCGTGAAAAGACAGTTTCAGCGCCTTTACAACTGTTCCAAATAGGCAAATTTGTCTACTCAGACCAATGTATGATTGAGATAATAGAAGAAGTTGTAGACAATAATTTTACCATTCCTACCACCCCAAACGAGATTGTTGTAGACAAGGCGAAGGTGCATTTTCCACTTGTTTTGCGCCGTACAGCAACGGCAGACCGCTTCCGTCCTTTTGGAATGAAAGGCTCTAAGCTGGTTAGCGACTACCTTACGAACATAAAAGTTGATGCCATCAGCAAGCGCAAACAACTCGTTTTAGTTGATGGTAACAATGAAATCATGTGGTTGGTGAGTCGCCGTTCCAGTGAAACATATCGCATTACAAGAAACACTACGACAGCTTTGCGCATTCGCTTCTTATCGTCTCACACTACCCTTGTTTAGTGTAGAAGGCTTACTTGATAAGAGATTAAAAAGCAATAAAACTGTAAATATTTTTTCAAAGTATGATTGTTGTCTAACAAGCTATATATCAATACTTTGCAATACCCATTGTTTTGCAAGGTAAAAGCGCCTGTTTTGCACGACAAAAGAGCCTATATTGCAACGCAAAACAGACGCTTTTACAATGCGAAACAACTTACCTTGCTTTTCACTTGTGTTTTTCTTTACAATCCAGAACGATTATACGGGCAAACCATACCTATATTAAGGTGGTACAATTTGTTCTTTTGTGGTTGTCTATTCAGTCGTTTACATTAAGAAGCGCTACCCACAAAATAGAACAAAAGACTTTCTTTCGAGCTGCTATTTGATACTTAACACATTGTTTTAACTCCTTTGCGACAAACTTACCAGCAACAAATAAGGGAATACCGAAGTATTCCCTATGCTGTGACTCCGATGGGATTCAAACCCATGACCTCAGGAACCGGAATCCTACGCTCTATTCAGCTAAGCTACGGAGCCATTAAAACAGATTACAGAAGTACTGCTAAATGGGGCAAAAAAGAATATTTTAGCCTGTTAAATGCAGTTATTTCTTATGTGCAAAGATACGGCAAAGTTTGGAATTGGCAAAATTTACATTCTACAAAATGCGGTATAAAGCAGATGTAAAGAAATCATATTATTGAGAAAACCAAGCATTTTAAGGTTCTTAAACAAAGCTTATGAAGTAACCGTTTGTATCATTAGTTTTGTTAAGTAATACTTAATAACTTGATTATCAAGCATTATTTTCGTACCTTTGCAGCCGTTAATATGAAGCCGAGGTTAGGTGCACCGATTCTCATGTACGCCCTACCGCATGACTTACCTATGCTTTTGGCAAGTTTATAGGCTTCGGAAAATTGTATATAATGAGAATCTTGAAATTATTGATAGTAGGGTTTTTAATGACAATGGCAGCTGGTTCTGCAAGTGCAGGAACCGCCGAAAAGATTGAAAATTTTGACTGGCGCCCCGTGATGGACGCTATTATGCATGTAGAAAGTAGAGGAAATGCAAAGGCGGTGAATGGTCCACACGCTGGAATTTTGCAGATTTCGCATCACGTAGTAAACGAATGTAATAACATCTTGAAGAGTAAAGGCAGCAAGAAACGCTATAATTTAGCCGACCGCTTCAGTCCTGCTAAGTCGAGAGAGATGTTTGTTTTGTTCCAATCACGCCATAATGTAGCCAACAATATAGAGAAGGCTATTCGCATGTGGCATGGTGGAATCAACTTCAGCGTAAGCAAAACGCAGAACTATTATAATATGGTGAAGAAGTTTTTAAGGCTCTAAGCAGTCGTTAAGAGGACAATAACAAAAAACTTCGGTGCATTGATAAAATGTAATATCCAATGCTTCGAAGTTTTTTTATAGTAGGTTGTGAAGTGGCAATCAAGACGTTATGGCACACTCTTGTAGGCTGACGATTTCGGCATAATGTTTGTTCGATAAATCTAAAAAGATAAAATATAAGACTGTTTAGGATATGAGTATAATAGGAATAATTGTGTTTCTCCTTGTTTTATTAGGGAGTAGCGGATACATTGGTTGGCATGTTTGGCAGCTGTTGCCGTTAGGATTGGTTGGTAAATGGCTTGTCGTGGGTGCTATGCTGCTGTGTTTCCTTACTATTTTCGCCAATTTTATTTTAGACAAGAGCCCTATGCGCGTGGCAATAGCGATGTATGAGGTGGGCAATTCGTCTATTTTCATCGGCTTATACCTGCTCATGTTCTTCCTTGTTCTCGACTTAGGACGACTTGTTCGCCTTGTTCCGAAATCGTTTTTATACAATAGTTGGGCAGGAACAGCAACTATCTTTGTCGTCATCGTGGGCCTGTTTGTCTATGGTTATCTTAACTATATGCACAAGGAACGTGTAGAATTGACGCTGAATACTGAAAAGAAAATGAAACAAAAGCATCGTGTTGTGATGATGACCGACCTGCATTTGGGCTACCATAATCGGGCTGACGAGTTCAGAAAGTGGGTAGACAAGGTGAACAAAGAGCAACCAGAAGCTATTCTTATCGCAGGCGACATCATCGATAGGAGTATCCGTGCTTTGACAGAACAGGATATGGCAGCAGAGTTTAGAAGGCTAAAAGCACCCGTATATGCTTGTCTTGGCAACCACGAATATTATAGCGGAGAACCTGATGCAAAGCGGTTTTACGAGGAAGCGGGCATTCATTTGCTTATCGACAACTATGCTTTAGTGCCTTTAAAGGGTGGCGATACGCTACTTGTTGTGGGGCGCGATGATCGCACAAATAAGCGTAGAGCACGCTTAAAAAACCTTATGGAGAAGGTGCCGAAGGGTTATTACACCCTACTTTTAGACCATCAGCCTTATCATTTAGAGGAAGCTGAGCAGGCAGGCATTGACTTTCAGCTGTCTGGACACACGCATTATGGACAGGTTTGGCCCATCAGTTGGATTGAAGACCTTATATATGAAAAGGCTTTCGGACCATTGCAAAAGGGTGAGACACAATATTATGTGTCGTCAGGCATTGGTATTTGGGGTGGAAAATTTAGGATTGGTACACGCTCTGAATACGTGGTTGCAGAACTTCAGTAGTGCTTTAGTTCGGCAAACAAACTACAAAGGATTAGGATTAGAATAAGTCTATAAAAAGCAAAAACCATAAAGCAGTGTACAACTTGCTACTTTATGGTTTTTGTTTATATCTGTAAATGGATATGGTATGCCCTCTATTACAATTCAATGTGCATACTAACGATTTGCTTTAACGGTCAAAATCGTGCGCCAAACCGCCTTCGCTGGTTTCTTTATAGAGCGATGGCAGGTCGTGTCCAGTCTGTTTCATCACCCTAACCACCTTGTCAAACGATATATGATGGCGCCCATCGCTGAAGTTCGCATATAGTTGTGCATCGAGCGCGCGGCATGCTGCGAATGCATTTCGCTCTATACAAGGTATTTGAACAAGTCCACACACAGGGTCGCAGGTCATGCCAAGATGGTGTTCCAAGCCCATTTCAGCCGCATATTCAATCTGCGAAGGTGTACCACCGAACAACTGACAAGCGGCTGCAGAAGCCATAGCGCAGGCCACTCCGACCTCGCCTTGACAACCAACTTCGGCTCCAGAGATTGACGCATTCGCCTTTACGACATTGCCAAACAGACCTGCTGTTGCCAAAGCACGTAGTATTTTGCGCTCCGAAAACTGGTGGGCTTTATATAAATGGTATAACACAGCTGGCATAACACCGCACGAACCACAGGTTGGAGCCGTTACAATGGTACCGCCCGAAGCGTTCTCTTCGCTCACCGCAAGGGCATAAGAATATACTAAACCACGTGATTGTAAACTGGTTTTATAGCTCTGTGCCTTGATATAATAGTTGCTTGCTTTGCGTGAAAGTTTTAGCGGACCAGGCAGAACACCGTCGTTTTCCAATCCAGATTCTACGGCTTTGCACATTATCGTCCATACTTCGTGCAGGTATTCCCATATTTCTGCGCCTTCACACTCGTCCACATATTCCCAGAAACCGCGCCCGTTGTCTTCGCACCAGTTCTGAATATCCTTCAAAGTAGATAGCTCATAGACTGGCTTAGTATAGAAATAGTCGTCTTTTCCCTTACCTTCTGAAAGGGCACCACCGCCCACACTGTAGACCACCCACTCGTCTTCAACTTGCTTCGCAGCGTTGAAGGCCTTATAACGCATACCATTTGTGTGGTAAGGCAACACCGTTCCTGGCTGCCATAGTATTTCTACGGGAGCAATTTCCGATAGTACTTCGGTGATGGCTACGTCTGTAAGGTGCCCTTTTCCTGTAGCTGCCAAACTGCCATATAAAGTTACTTCAAAAGCTTTTGCATTTAAATTTCGACGTGCAAATATCTCTGCTGCATGTGCAGGTCCCATGGTATGGCTGCTTGAAGGGCCTTTTCCTATTCTAAAAATCTCTTTTAACGAGTTCATAAATAACAATTAGGTTGTCTTGAAATAATATTGTGGATAAAGCAAAGTTGCGCTATTGTTTTCCGACAAATACCTTTATGTATATGCACAACGGGCACAAGCTACTCTTTCACAGGTGCAAATGTAGTGATTTAATATGGATTTAAGCTACCAAAAGCAATAAAAATGCGTTTATATACGGCTTTCATGGCAATTTAACAACATTAAAAAAAGGCCACTCCTTCACAGGTATGGCCTTTTCGAAAGTATTTAATAAATGATTGATAGGTTTATCCGTTCATTGATAATAAGAACTCATTGTTATCGTGTGTACGTAACATTCTGTCGTGAATAGAGTTCATTGCCTCTATCGGATTCATATCTGCAATGTACTTTCGTAGTATCCACATACGATCGATAGTAGTCTTATCCTGCAACAAATCGTCGCGACGAGTGCTCGAAGCAACAAGATTGACAGATGGGAAGATACGTTTGTTGCTGAGCGAACGGTCGAGTTGCAACTCCATATTACCCGTTCCCTTGAACTCTTCGAAGATAACTTCGTCCATCTTTGAACCTGTATCGATAAGTGCAGTAGCTATAATGGTGAGCGAACCGCCACCTTCTATATTACGTGCAGCACCGAAAAAGCGCTTCGGTTTCTGCAATGCGTTGGCATCAACACCACCCGTTAGCACCTTACCAGAGGCAGGAGCAACGGTGTTATAAGCACGTGCAAGACGAGTAATTGAGTCGAGGAAGATGACAACATCGTGCCCACACTCAACCATTCGTTTCGCTTTTTCAAGAACAATACCTGCAATTTTCACATGACGTTCGGCTGGTTCATCGAACGTTGAAGCTATTACTTCAGCATTAACAGTACGCGCCATGTCTGTAACTTCCTCTGGACGCTCGTCTATAAGAAGCATCATTAGGTAAGCCTCAGGGTGATTTGCTGCAATGGCATTAGCTATATCTTTCATCAAGATAGTCTTACCTGTCTTTGGTTGTGCCACAATGAGAGCACGTTGGCCCTTACCTATTGGTGAGAAAAGATCTACAACGCGTGTTGAAAGGTTTGTTGTGCGTGGGTCACCGCATAGCGTAAACTTCTCATCGGGGAATAAAGGAGTAAGATGTTCGAACGAAACACGGTCTCGAACTTCCGATGGTACACGTCCGTTTATCTTGTCTATGGTTGTAAGAGGGAAGTATTTCTCGCCTTCGCGTGGTGGTCTTACGTGACATTCCACTACATCTCCCGTCTTCAAACCATTTTGTTTGATTTGGTTTGCAGGCACATACACATCGTCTGGAGACGATAAATAGTTGTAATCGCTAGAGCGAAGGAAGCCATAACCGTCTGGCATGACTTCTAGAACACCATTTGCTTTAATGATATCGTTAAAGTCATAGGCTTCAGCAGCGCTTTGTTGAATTGCTGCTTCAGCATAATATGAAGGATGACTTGTTTCGTTCGACATATTAGGACGGTCGAACATATCGTATGAAGGAACCATTCCTTGGTCTTCGATAGGAATATCCAATACGGTGATAAAGTCTGTTCCATCACCTGGATCGCCCGGCCATATACCTTCAGCGACTAAGTTTGCCTCTTCTTCCATATGCTCATTGTGTGCATTTACCTTTGCTTGGAGCTGCTCGATGAGGTTTTCTGTAGCTTCGCCTTCGACGTTTTCTATGTTTTTAGGAGTGAATCCTGCTTCTGGAATAATATCTTCTTGATTATCATTAGTAGGTGTTTCTACTTCTGGAACTTCGGCTACTGGAGCCTCAACAGTTTCTTCTGGTTGTGTTTCAGCAGGTGTTTCCACTATTGGTTCAGCCTCTGGAGCTTCCTCAACCGCAACAGGTTTTGGAGCCTCTTTAGGTTCTTCCTTCTTCTTTCGTCCACGTTTTTTTGGAGCTTCTTCCTTTACTTCAGGTGCTACTTCTTCCTTTTCAGCAGGTTGTTCTTCGGGCATATCCTTAAACAAACCAGGCTGTGTAACACCTTGTGGTTTATTTTTTTGGAGGTCAAAGTTCTCTCCTTCCTTTCCATGAACGGTATAAACTTTATCTGGATCCTTCTTTGTTATCCTCGTACGCTTACGCTTTGTTGCTCCCAAAGGGTGCGATGCGCCAGCATTCATGGCTTGCCTGTCTAATATGGCATAGATAATGGACTCTTTATCGTCGGTCTTTTTAAAATCCGCATCAATGTCCTTTGCGATACTCTCCAATTCGGAAGTATCCTTTTCTAATAATTCTTCTTTACTAAACATAAAGTATTATGTGTGTTATATCGAAATTTTGATTTTGTGGAGGTAAAGGTTTCGGAACCGAAACCCTATGTATTCAAAACATCTGCAAAGTTAAGTTATTTATTTGAATACAACAAATGATTGCCTACTTTTTTTTCAATTCGTCTTGAAAAGCAAGTATTGCCTTCAACGTTATTTGTTCCGCTTCTTCGATAGAGCAATGTAGTTTTCCTCCCGAAGCGTCTGCATGACCTCCTCCATTAAAGAATTCTACTGCCATAGGTTGGCAGTGAAAGCCGTTACCAGAGCGCAAACTGACGAGCACAAGGTTGAGTTTTTCGGTATCTTCGCGCAATGATATGCTTAGTTTTAAGCCTTTAATCTGTTGCGGTATATTGACTACGCCTTCCAAATCACCTTTAATAAAGTGGAAGCGACGCATGTCTTCGCGTGTTACAGTAAAGTAAGCTGCATGCAATTCGTTCACAACTTGCATCTTATTAGCAATGATATGTCCACGCAAACGGAGTGCATTTACGGAGTAATTATGGTATACTCGGTTGTAGATACTGTCTTTATCGATACCTTTAGAGAGCAGTTGTCCGATAACAAAGTATATTTCCGGGCGTGTAGAATTGTATGTAAAGCCGCCCGTATCGGTCATCATGCCACAATAGATGCACTGTGCGCATACTTTCGACATGTCTTCGTAGCCTCCCAACTGGCTGATAATGTAGAACACCATTTCGCTTGTGCTCGACATATTCGGCCTTGATACTGTTATGTCATTATTGGTTTCAGGTTCTAAGTGGTGGTCTATAAGGATTCGTTTTGCCTTACAACCGACAAGAGTTGGCTGCATTGCATCTACACGCATGTACTGATTAAAGTCCATGCAGCATACAAGGTCGGCCTTATCGAAAGCCTCTTGAACACGTTCAGGATTTTTATCGTAGCGCAAAACAGTGTTTGCTCCAGGCAACCACTGCAGAAAATCGGGGAAAGCATCGGGCATACAAACGATTACATCGGTCTTTCCTATCTGGTTAAGATACGATTTCCATGCTAACGAAGCGCCCATAGCGTCTCCATCTGGCGATTTGTGTGCACATATAACGATGTGTTTTGATTCGGCAATAAGCTGCTGAAGCTGTTCCGCTTCAGCTTCGTTTAACAAGTTTGTGTTCATTTGTTTCTGTATTGTTCTTATGTTTTAGCTATTTCGGTACCACTCTGTACCGAAATAGCATATAGGTATTTAGCGTTTAAGGCTGTTGCTGATAAAATGCGGTTGTAGCATTTTGCGATGCTAGATCTACCACAACGTGGCGTTTTCAGTACGTTCCTTAAAACAGCTTTTCAGGATAAACACCCTCAGCCACGAGTGTTTTAATGCGTTCTACTACCCCTTCTCTGTCGGCAGGATAGGTTACTCCAAACCATGTACTGGTGGTATCGAGCACTTCAACGGTAGCTGTTCCGTCGGTGATGAGCTTATTAACCATCAATGGAATGTAGTATTCTGATTTCTTATTCTCTATGTTCTTTGGGTCTGAAAGGAACTCACGGAAGTAAGCTTCGCTATATTCGAAGTAGTCAGGAGTGAATCCCCACACGTTCATAGAGGTTGGTGTGTTGTCCGAAACAGTTGTCCAGCTTCCATCTTCCTCCATATATTGCACCTTATTGTCATGGCGTTCAATCTTCGTACGCTCTACTACAGTAGTCAGATGTCCTTGTTCGTTGGTGCTACATAGACCGCGTGAAACGGTACCATTCTCACTAAGCGTGTTACCAACACGGAATCCTACCATGGCATACTTATTCTTTGAACCTTCTGGAAGGTCAGCAAGGAACTTTCCTATTACCATGAATGCATCTCGATTGTAGAAGTCGTCGCAGTTAATAACGCAGAAAGGCTCGTGCACAACATCCTTTGCCATGAGCACAGCATGGTTGGTTCCCCATGGTTTTTCCCTTCCTTCAGGAACCGAAAAGCCCTCTGGTAGAGCGTCAATGCTTTGGAATACTATCTCAGCAGGTATGTGTCCCTCGTATTTAGCGAGCACTTGCTGGCGGAATTGTTCCTCAAAATCTTTGCGAATGATAAAGACTATCTTTCCAAAACCAGCCTTAATGGCATCGTAGATAGAATAATCCATAATGGTTTCGCCGTTCGGACCGAGCCTGTCTAACTGCTTTAGGCCACCATAACGGCTACCCATGCCAGCTGCAAGAAGTAATAATGTTGGTTTCATATCTTAATATGTGCTTAATGATTTTTATTCTAAGTGATTTTCTTTAGGATTGCAAAGGTATAAAAAAATATTTGAGAACCACATATAAATAAGGTGTAATATAAAATAATATTTTGCAAAATATAAGCCAATGGTGCCTCAACGTTGGTATGAATAGTATGAAAAACTATGTTGAAAAAACATTTTTCGTACCACAAAACTGCAGAATGGAATGTACAAAACAAGTCATCTGTCTACGAAAAGTTACGAAATTCAAAACTGTATATTATTGCATTATATTGCAGAATATATGCAATGAGAAAACAATAGAGCCACTATCGTTTTGCAAAAGCGGTTGTTTTGCACGACAAAAGTGCCTATATTGCAATGCAAAAGAGGCTCTTTTACAATGCAAAACTATGGGTATTATAACGCATTGATAATTAGGTTATTACACAATAGATTTCGTTTAACAATCATACTGCATAATTATGAATATCCTTGTATATAATGAATAAAGCACATCAGCATTTCTATCGCAAAGAGAGAAGAGTGATAAGAAAATGAGAAAAGAAAGCTTATGCAGTGCGAAATGTGAAAAAGAGCAAAAAAATAAATAATTTACAACTTCTCTTTCGTAGTTTTAAAGATTATTCGTAATTTAGCACACGCTTATCATGAAATATGATGTCGAGAACCAAACATACTGATACAACATTTTAAACCAAATACTATTATTCATTACATTTTACATTTATGAAACAAAACTATGCACGGTTAGCCCTCTTGGCAGCCTTAACTATTGCAGCAACTGGAACTGTTTCTGCACAACTAAACAAAAGAACCGAAGTTCAAAACCTTACAAAGAGCGTTCAGCCACAGAAGTTTAATGCTCCAAAAGCAGGGTTTAGTTTTAATCAGAGTATCGCAAACGCACCTGCATTGTCTGCTGCAAAAGCGCCAAACCAGTACGGTGAGGAGCAGCAAGTAATGAAAGAAGACTTCGCAAAGATGACTTCTGGAAGCGAAGCAAACCCAGATGTAAATGCAAATATCCTGAAAGACGAGTTCGAATACCCATGGATGAACACCAAAGACGAGCTTTTTAACAAACCAGGTTGGGGTTCTGGCAATGCTTTCCCAGCAGGTGGAATGGTTTATCTTGCCTCTGGCCCAGAAGACATGGCACACATTAACACTCCAATGCTTAATGTAAAAGCGAATGGCGGTATCGCTTGGATTCGCTTTAAGGCACGTGCTAAGAACGCGGGAGACAACCCACAAGTAATGGTTGAGGCCGCTGAAACATTCAACATGTCGCCAACTTGGTCTATGATGGGTAGCGCAGTGCTTCCTCCTCTAAGTACTGAATGGAAGGAATACTCTATGTTCTTCTACGGTGGTGGCGAATATACACTCTTCAATATCGTGTCTGTTATGGCACCTGTATATATCGACGACGTAGAAATATTTACAGTTAAGCAACACGTTGGCACTCCTCAAGTGCTCCGTCATACTAACTATGAGGGTACAAGCTTCGATGCAAACTGGACCGCAGTAGAGGGTGCTACAGGCTATAAGGTGAATGTTTTCACTCTCGATAAGGAAGGAAAGGCTACTTATCTCTTCCAAGATAAGGCAGTAACTACCAACAAATTCCGTGTAACAGGCGCTGAGTCTGGAGAAACTTACTTCTATAATGTAGCAGCAACCAAGGATAGTTACACTTCTATCCCTTCTGATAAGATTTTCGTTTTCGACCTTGTTGCTCCTGAAATGAAGGAAGTTACCAACTTGAACAAAGACAAATACACTGCTGCTTGGAGCACTGTTCCAACTGCAGAACGCTACAACTACATTGCTTACTACGACCGTAAGGCTGACAAGGCAGGCGAATTTGTAGTTACAGAAGAGAACTTTACTGGTGTAAAAGACGCTCAAGGAAACCTCACAGGCTGGACAATGGAAGATCCTAACCCTGGTTCTTACAGCGAATACTACCTCCCTGAGATGAAGCAAGCGGGCTGGAGAGGAACCAATTATGCGCCTTATACAGACTATATTTGCTTAGATGGCTGGCAGTATTACCACAATCACACTGACGCAGGTCTTATTTCGCCAGAGCTTGATATGTCTAAGGACGGCGGAAAGTTCACTGTTAATGTGAAACTTGCGGGTGCTTCAACAATCGGTGTTGATGAGAAAGGCAACGATTTCACAGCTTATACACAGGCTGCCTTCGCACTCTTCAACTTCAACGAAGCCACTGGCGACTACGAACAGGCTGAGCTTATCTATCCACAAGGCTATCCAAAGGCTGTTAATGATAAGTGGCAGAACTTCACAATCAACTTCACTAAGGGTTCTAAGAAGTCTGTTATTGGTATCTACGCCGTTTATGCTGACGAACACCTCTACCTCGACGACTTGAAGATTACACAGAAATACCAAGCTGGCGAAAGCTTGAACGACCCATTCTGCTACCGTAGATGGCTCCAAGATCCAACAGCTGAAATCACTATTCCTTACTTTGTTGGTAAGTCAGAAGTAACTCATCGCGCTACAGCATACAAGGCTAACAGCGACAAAAACGTAAAGAAGCAATTCGCAGAAAGCAAGTATAGCGAAATGAAGAAGGTGGGTACACCTGATGGCATCAGCAACATCAGTCTTTCTAACGCACTTGTACAGCTTGATGGCAACGATGTTTGTGTAAACAACATCAATGGCGAAAGCGTTCGAATCTATACACTTGACGGCAAACTTGTATATAGTGTAGAAGGTGCAAAGAACTTCCGCGTTTCATTAGCTAAGCACGGTACTTACATCGTTAAGGTAGGTAAGAAGTCTGTTAAACTCGTTTTCTAAACATTAGAACTTCATAAACAAATGGGCGCATCGTTTCTGGTGCGCCCATTTTTCGCTTATAGAACGAACTTCTAATAAAAGACTGGTATCATGTTATCAGGTGTTCGGTTTTCCTTTTCCCACACTATTTTGTCGTCCTCTCTACCCTATTATTTTGTAAAAATAAATACATCGAAAAACAGGAATAGTTGTTTCGCATTGCAAAAGCGGCTGTTTTGCGTTGCAATATAGGCACTTTTGCTGTGCAAAACAGGCTCTTTTAGAGCGCCAAACAATGGGTATTACAACACACTGAAAGTAAGATAGTTACACAAGAGCACTACTTCTGATTTTTCTTTACATATTTTTCGCCTTCTATCAACCTATATACTCAGGTAGAATAGTAAATTTTAGAATAAAGCAAATCGTACTAAAGCTAAAAGGAAACAAAATGTTGGTGAACCAAAAACGATAGCAAAGAAAAAAGAAAACAGCGTTTTAGCGAAAGTAAAACGACAATGAAGTAAAAACAAAACAGCCACAAGGACGATTACCTTGTGGCTGTTTGCTGTTTCAATTGTGTACTGGTGATGCTGTCAAACAGCAACAACGAGGTTTAAAGCTTGTCGTATTCCAAGTGGAAATTGATAACTGCTTCGATGGCTTGCCAGTACATATCGAGTTGAATATTCTCGTTTGGAGAGTGTATTAGGTTCGATTCTAAGCCGAAACCCATAAGCACTGTCTTCACGCCGAGTATCTCTTCGAATGCTGCAATAATAGGTATGCTACCGCCACGACGTGCTGCAATAGGGCGCTTACCGAATGCTTTTTCGAATCCTCTCTCCGCTGCTTTGTATGCAGGGAGGTCGATTGGGCACACATAACCCTGCCCGCCGTGTAGCGATTCGATATTTACCTTCACGGTTTTTGGTGCTACTCGCTTGAAGTAATCGACTACCATCTGACCTATTTTCTTATGATCTTGGTGTGGAACGAGGCGACATGAGAGCTTCGCATAAGCCTTTGAAGGTATCACTGTCTTAGCTCCTTCACCCTGATAGCCGCCCCAGATGCCGCAAACATCGAAGCTTGGGCGGAACCCTGTATGCTCTATTGTGCTGTAACCCTTCTCTCCAAAGAGCTCTTCAACGTCGAGTGACTGCTTGTAAGCCTCCTCATCGAAAGGTATTTGAGCCACCATGGCACGCTCTTCTTGCGATACTTCCTCTACATCATCGTAGAAACCAGGGAACTGAATCTTGCCATCCTTGTCTGTAACATCGGTTATCATCTTGCAAAGAACGTTGATTGGGTTTGCCACCGCACCACCGAAGTGTCCTGAATGTAGGTCGTGGTTAGGGCCAGTAACCTCAATTTGCCAGTAAGCAAGACCACGAAGACCAACTGTTAGCGAAGGAATGTCCTTGGCAATCATACTGGTATCTGACACAAGAATAACGTCGCTCTTCAACAATTCCTTGTGTTTCTCGCAGAAAGCGCCTAAGCTTGGCGAGCCAATTTCCTCTTCTCCTTCGAGTATAAACTTTATATTGTGCTTTAATAAGTTGTTCTTTACAATGTATTCGAAGGCCTTTGCCTGAATGAAAGACTGCCCCTTATCGTCATCAGCACCGCGTGCCCAAAGGCGACCGTCCTTAACTACTGGTTCGAAAGGTTCGGTTTTCCAAAGTTCGAAAGGCTCTGCTGGCATCACATCGTAGTGTCCGTAGATAAGCACAGTCTTTGCATTAGGATCTACTATCTTCTCTCCGTACACCACAGGATTACCGTCTGTAGGCATAACTTCAGCCTTATCGACACCCGACATAAGCAGCAATTCCTTCCAACGCTCGGCACAACGTATCATATCTGCGCCATGCTTTTCGGGCTGAGCGCTCACACTTGGTATGCGAATAAGACTGAACAACTCTTCAAGTATTCGGTCTTGATTTTCCTTAATATACTCTTTAATCATACTTATTTGGTTTAAAGGTTAAATGTTTATTGCTGCAAACTTACATATTTTTAATGTGAATAGCGAAAGAAAAATGCTAAATGTTATTTAACGCAAGGTTTAATCAGTCTTAAATTATGGGCCTCTGACTTTGCTTTTTACACACTTTCCATTTCCGTTATCCTTTGTTTTGAAAAACAAAAGAGGACTTCTCATGGGCATATATGCACAGAGAAGTCCTTATCTTTAAACCGAATTGAAAGGTTATACTAACGCACCACTATTGTTTTACCATTGATAATGTACGCCCCTTTAGGCAGCGAAGTAAGTTTGTGTAAGCCTTTATACACCAGTTTACCATCTATGGTGTAAACGTTGAAAGGCTGTTCAGCATTACCAACTAACGTTCTAATGTCGGTTGTAACGGTTATACTAAGTGGTTCCGACTCGGCTCCGTCAGGGTAAACAGCCGTTACTTTATAGCTATTTGCGCTTCCAGGAGTGAGGTTTTCATCAATGAAAGAAGTCTGAATTGTACGTGCAAGCAGTGTATCGCCGCGATAAATATTGTACGATGCAGGTCCGTTGCTGGCTTCAAAAGTAATGTCGTCCACCATGAAAACAAATACTTGCTTCGCTGGTGTAGTATGTCTTATGGCAAAATAGCGTGTGCCTGCTGGCAGCTTCACACTGATTTCCTTCCATGTTCCAGTTGCTTGTTCATAGGAATCCAACTTCTTAAAGCTTGCAGGTTGGTTATCGGTAGACGTTGTTAGCACCTCGAAGGTTTCCGTTGTATTCTTGTTTCCTTGAACATTATTCACCCAGAAGCTTATCGTTTGTTCCTTTCCTGTAAGCAATTGGCTTATCAACCAGTTGTCGGCAGCGACCATATTGCCCTTCGAATCCAGCTGATACAGCGCCACAGCAGCCTTTTCTCCAGAGTGAGGAGCAAGCTCTCGGTTTCCATTAAAGTAGTCGTTAGGCTTCCAATTCATAAAAGCGAACTGCTCACCTTGGTGCGGATACTTCACTTGAACGCTTACTTGCATGGCAAAACCCTTATCGGCGTCGTACGTAGACCACTTTCCGAAGTCGGTTCCCCAAGCCTCATAGCCTTCAAAATTATCTGTTATAAGTTCTGGAACCGTCTCTGGTTGTTTCCAAGAAAGTTCTATACAGCTTGGTTTATCTGTATTACTGGTGAGATTTGTTGGCGGTAATACATTGGCTTTCTCCAACAATATGTTTGCCAAAGCAATGTTATTATCGGTCTGTAAGTCGTTATTAACAGTCAGTTCGGCCTTAATAGCATGGCGGTCTGATGGGTCCAAAATAGTTGTTGTGTAGCTAATAGGAACTACAACCTCTTGTAACATGGCCAGACTCTGTTTGATATTGGAGTGATAAATCACCTTATCGTTCATCGAAACCTTTAAGGCAGCATTCTCAATCTTATCAATTCCTAAGTTACTCACCTTTATTTTAAGGTTTACTTCTTGTCCTTTCTTCACACGTTCGGGGGCAGATAGTTCGATAGCAGCGTCGCATTGCAATGGGTCGGAAATACTAATATTGTCTAAATAGACCACATCTGAAGACGCACCATCGGCATAAGCCTTTATTATCATAAGGGCATAGTCTTGCGTTACAAGCGCTTCAGGCAGTTCAATCATCTTGTCTACCCACTTACCTATGGTTGTTTCGTTGGCAAAATCATGTATCCATACAGGGTCGGTCAGTGTTCCGTCCTTTTGTTTAAAGGTGATTTCTAACCTTACTGGGGTCTTGTTTGTTGCCTTATAACTGAACGATAGCTTTGGCTGAACGGCCCCTCTCATATCAATTTTACCTGATGTTATAGCAGAAGACCCTTCGGCACGTGGTTTGAAAGAGAGAGAACCGCCATCGTTATCCGCTGCATCTGCATTGGTAACACGCCACAGCACCTTATCGTTAGAACTATTGATGTAGAACAGTTGGTCCTCGAGTGTTGCGCCCTTAAAGCTATTATGATACGGCAAAGCATAAGGAGCGCCGAGAATAGTGCTTATTGTTGCAAAGTCACTGCTTTGTCCTTCGTAGTTAGCAGCTATTGCCCAGTAGCGATAACGTTGCGGTCCTTCCATCGTATTTAGCCCTTTTATAGTGTATTCGGTCTGTCCGTCCTCTACAGTAGTAACCTGATCGCCAAGCTCTCCACCCTCAACGTCGAAGATATCGTAGCTAACTTTGGCTGCTTCAACGACTCCGCCGTGTACACCTTTGGCTGGTTCCCAAGTCAGTTTTACCGATGTTACTTGGTCAATGGCCTTCGCTACGGGTTCAGCAGGAGTATCTTTACCAATAAAGGCTCTGCAAATTGCCTTAGGTCCGTTGCCATTTTCGTTAAAGGCAACGACTATATAGTTGTTTATTCCACGCGATGGTTTTTCGTCGATGAACTTAATTTCAGCACCAGGAGTAGGTTTAACAATGGTCTTTAATACTTGTCCACCATTGCGAACCTCTATTTTTTCTATTTTGTTTAAAGTCTTTCCTTCAACCGTTTTCGCTGGAGCCATAAAGCTAACCGCCGACTTCAACGCACCAGTAGGGTTGGCTACGACACTTAAATTGTCCACTGCTGCAGGCGCATTGTTTGCCGAAACAGGTTCGATACTGATTCCGCCTAAATAGATAAAATATCTTTTTGCTTCAGAAATAGCATGGAATCCGATGTAATAATCGCCATCGGCTGTTGGTGTTATCTGTCCTCCGTATTCCTGATAGTTAGGATTTGTGATTTCGGTAGTAGGCACAACGTCGATTGTCATAGCCTCAGCTGTTGCAGCATTGCCCATCTTTACTTCGAGCTTTTCCTTATATTGAGCTTCTGCGTTGCATGCTAAGAAACTGACATTGTAGGTCTTTCCAGCTTCCAACTTAACGGGAGGACTCATCAACCAGTCGTCTCCTGCATTGTTACGGCTATACGAATAGCGGAAAGCCTTGCCTTTTTCGTTATCGTCTACCCACTTCCATGTGAAGCCATCGTTATTGTTATCGACGATTGTATAGATGTAAGCGTCGCTCTTATTCTTGAAATCGTCGAAGAATGGTACGCTAAATACGTCGCCCGTTACTTGGTATTCGCTTCTCGCAACCTGACTATGCTGGGTTGTATTGATGACTCTTACACCATAAGCATAGCTGGTTCGTGTGCTTTTAGGTAGGGTTTCGCTAAAGGATGTAGCTGTTAAGCCTGACGCAACCTTTACGGTATCGGTGCTTCCGAAGCGATAAACGTCGTAAGAAAGCTGCCCAATGTAAGCTTGATGAAGTCCTTTCGTGGGCGCTTGCCACGCTACTGTAGCCTTACGGCTGTTGTCTATCTTTAAATCAATACGACTTACAGGTAGCGGAACATCGTATCCTACATATCGATTGAGCTTGACTTTCGGACTCTTACCATAGCTATTAGATGTGGTTACAATGAAATGGTTCATGCCTTCGGGTACTTGTATGGCGGCTTGAACGGTTTCTCCAGGTGCGACAGTACCAGAAGCGACTTGCTTATTGTCGGCTGTTACGATATAAGACAATGTGGTTCCGCTCTCAAGTGCTGTTCCATCGAATTGTGTTTCAGGCGCTTTGAACGAGATAGTACCCGATGTAGATGCATCGGTGAATTGAGCTTGCAAGTCGGTTGCAGTATTTGGAGCAGCTGCTGCAGCCTTTGGCATTGGGATAACCATACCTACTACCGTTGCATTTTCCATTGAACAAATCGTTTTTACATGTCCGTCGGTCAGGTCAACGGTGTACAATATACATTCGCCATTGGCTTTCTTGGCTGCCCAATAGAACTCGTTGGTGTTGGGATCTATCTCTCCGCTCTGGTAGAAATGGTTGCCTCCTTTATCTTTTACGGCTACTCCTGTGTTGCCTTTCAATGTTTCTTTACCTGTAGTACGGTCTATTTGGTAAAGGTTTCCATCGTCGGCAACACCATAAGCACGCCCATCGTTGGTGATGCCTAAGGCGAGATAGTTGTGTTCGGCCTTCGAAATGGTTGTACGTGTTAGTGTCTTATAGTCGATAACACCCCACTCTAACGACTTCAAGTCTGACGAATAGAACTGACCAAACACCTCGCCTGTCTTCGGGTCGGTGGCTGTTTCAGTGGCTATAACGCTCCAGTTATTTACTTGAACGGGCTGACTTACCATTGCCCAAGTGTCGGTATTGAAGGCATAATGGAATACACCTATCACACCATAAACCGCATAAGTATCGTCGAAATAGATGCCATGTAGCTCGTCATCTATCAGTCCGCAGCCACCATTAAAGATACCTTTCTTATATATAGCAAGTTCGGTGAAGTTCACAAACGGCATCGGATTAAACGAGTAAATACCCAAAAGGTGGTCTGTTATCACGTTTCCCCAGATGCTTTGCTTCGGGTTTACAGCCAGTTTATAGGTAGTTTGTTTCGGACTTGTTACCATTTTGGTGTTGCTTTCTGTGCTCGGCATCTTGGCCTTAAGCATTGGAAAGCGCTTGGTTACCTCCATTTCAGAGGCGTTAGGTAACTTAGGTGAATGGATTGTTTTAGGACTAATCCGTAGCATTTGTTGCGTTTCTGTTTGCGCCAATGCAGGCGGCAAGACAATGAAAGACAGCATGCCACCTAATAAAAAAGTTAGTTTTGTTTTCATACGATTTAATTCTATGTAATGATTGGTTAGTTATTGTATGTCAGCATAGGTTGTAAGACCTAACGATAATCCTTATTTCTAAGGATTTGCAAATGTAGTTTGCGATTGTATTCTATGTGAATTATCGGTTTTTAGATAGGTTTAAGCTTATTCGATATATCGAAAGTAGCTGGTAATGATGAGGCGATTATGGGGTCAATTCGCAACGATAAAAGGTGCAGCTCTTCGTTATCGCACTCCTTTACAAATAGAATTCCGTATCAGGATATTCCGTTCGAAGTTTCGCTTTTGCTTGGTTTACGAGTTCGATTGTGGGAATTTCCACTTCCTGCGTGTGCCAATTATTAACAGACAAGTTTATTAAAGCGTTGTCGCCAGCATATTCTGCGAGTCCCATTCTATTACGAATGTTCAGCCATAAGAGAATTTCTACGGGATAGATGAAGTAGTCTGACGATGGAAAATCGGGAATATTATTCGCTTTCTCGCTTTCGTCAGATTCTGAAATATGGAATTCTGCTAAGTCATTTACCAAGTTTGATAAAACAACTTCGTCGTTTGTATCCCAGTTTTGAAGAGCTTTCGCATATAAGTTCATATCTTTAGGATAGTTCAAACGACTATAATCTAACTCGATTCTCTGCCATTGGCAGAACAATTCGAGCATAAACCACGGGTGTTTGTAGGCAGAATGACCTCCATGATACTGCTTTCCGTAAAGCATTTCTATTAGAAGATGGCCGTAACGGACAGCCAACGAGTCCCAACCTAAAAGTAAAGACTGTGCAAGATGCTTGATGGCATTGTCGAAAAGTATTGCCCGATGGTATTTTTCGTGGTTCTTACCCAAAAAGAAATACCAGTTATTAGCTTCTATTCCAAGGAGAGTTGATTTGGCTAATAAACTGGAATCGTTCGCAATACCCACATCATCAGACAAGAAAGTATATATATAGTTGTGATGAAACCATGAAGAAAGAAAGTCGAAAGCCATGCCTATGCCTGCTACAGAATCCTCGTTGTTGATATATTTTTCTATATCTTTTAATGGTTCTGTATAGAAATCGGCTTTCTTTTCTAATTGATATTTCTTCTTAGACCTTGTATAGTCTGCTAATATCTGAATTGTTTGCATATCTAATCTATATATATATTGCTTTTTATCGTTCCACCATTTCACTCGGGTTCAGCAACAACTGCCCCACCCTTATGCCGAAAATGTCAGCTTAATGTTAATGACCAATGAGACAAATGTTGTTGAAATAGGTTCATAAACTCTGTTTTTGGTTTTGACAAAAATACAAAATAATCTTAAACAACAATCCATTGTGTCTATCTTTTTACACATTTTAACTGCAGAAGAAAACCAGAAGTTCTTCTCTACAGAAGCATTTTTGTGCGTTACAGTGGGTAGTTTTTAAACTCAAATAGGCAAGTCAGCCAATCTAAGGTATTCTGTGTATTTATACAATCAGAACGCCATCACAAAACAAGAGAGATACTTTGGTTTTCTAAAAGAGGCTGTTTTGCGATGTAATAGTGCCTGTTTTGCAACGTAAAAGAGCCTGTTTTGCAACGCAAAACAATGGGTATTATAATGCGTTGATAACATGGTAGTTACACAATATAGACAGAAACAAACCGCAATCGTATGAATATTCATTAATAGAATATATCGAATGAAAATATGGAATAATCATGCAGGTAGTTGATTCGCCCTATTCTAACAAATTCGGATCAACGAAAATCGTTCAGAAGATAGGGCAAAAGAAAATGGTAAATAAATAGTAAAAAGAACAAAAAAAATTACTGAAACCTGCTTAGGTTCAGATTATTATTAGTAACTTTGCGCCCTTATAGGAGCACATTGTGCTCTTGAGAGAATTATTCACATAAAGTCTAACTTTATTAATTACAAACATTTTTAAAATCATTTATGACAAATTTCGAAAACGTCAATCCATTGTCAGACTTCAACTGGGACGACTTTGAAAACGGTTCTACCGTTGGTGGCGACAAGAACGAGCTTACACAAGCTTATGACAACACCCTTAACAAAATTCAAGAACACCAAGTTGTTGAAGGCGAAGTAACTTCTATCGATAAGAAAGAAGTTATTGTTAACATTGGCTATAAGAGCGACGGTATCATTCCAGCATCTGAATTCCGCTACAACCCAGAGCTTAAAGTAGGCGATAAGGTTGAAGTTTACGTTGAAAACCAGGAAGACAAAGGTGGTCAGCTCATTCTTTCACACAAGAAGGCACGCCTCCAGAAGAGCTGGGAAAATATCAATGAAGCACTCGAAGCAGACGCAGTTATCCAGGGATACATCAAGAGTCGCACTAAGGGCGGTATGATTGTTGATGTATTTGGCATCGAAGCGTTCCTTCCAGGTAGCCAGATTGACGTTCATCCAATACGCGATTACGATGTATTCGTTGGCAAAACAATGGAATTCAAGGTGGTTAAGATAAACCAAGAGTTCCGCAACGTAGTCGTTTCACACAAAGCACTCATCGAAGCAGAGCTCGAAGCACAACGCAAAGAGATTATCTCTCACCTCGAAAAAGGACAAATCCTTGAAGGTGTTGTTAAGAATATCACCTCTTATGGTGTATTCGTTGACCTCGGCGGTGTGGACGGACTCATTCACATTACAGACCTTTCTTGGGGACGTATCAACGACCCACACGAAGTTGTTGAACTCGACCAAAAGGTCAATGTCGTTATTCTCGACTTCGATGAAGATAAGAAGCGCATCGCTCTCGGCTTGAAACAACTTGCTCCACACCCATGGGATGCTCTCGATGCAAACCTTAAGGTGGGCGACCACGTGAAGGGTAAGGTTGTTGTTATGGCTGATTACGGTGCATTCGTAGAAATACAACCAGGCGTAGAAGGCTTGATTCACGTTTCAGAAATGAGCTGGAGCCAACACTTACGTTCTGCTCAAGAATTCATGAAGGCAGGCGATGAGGTTGAAGCAGTAGTACTTACACTCGACCGCGACGAACGTAAGATGTCTCTTGGCATTAAGCAACTAAGAGAAGACCCATGGGAAGCTATCGAAGCTAAGTACCCAGTAGGTTCTAAACACGTGGCTAAAGTCCGCAACTTCACTAACTTCGGTATCTTCGTAGAACTTGAAGAAGGCGTTGATGGACTTATCCATATCTCTGACCTCTCTTGGACTAAGAAGGTAAAACACCCATCTGAATTTACTCAGGCTGGTGCTGATATCGATGTAGTTGTACTCGAAATAGACAAGGAAAATCGTCGCTTGAGTCTCGGTCACAAGCAACTCGAAACTAATCCTTGGGATACTTACGAATCAATCTATACTCCAGGTTCAACACACATTGGTAAGATTACAGAGTCTATGGATAAGGGTGCAGTTATTACTCTCAATGAAGGCGGCGAAGGATTCGCTACTCCTAAACACCTTGTTAAGGAGGACGGCTCACAAGCACAACTTGGTGAGGAACTCCCATTCGTAGTTATCGAGTTCGTTAAAGACACAAAACGCATCATTCTTTCACACTCTCGCACATTCGAAGAAGTAAAAGAAGAGCAGCCACGTCGTCAACGTACAGCTCCTAAGAAGCATGCTGAATCTGCAACACAAATCAATAACGTTGCAGCTGGTACATCTCTCGGAGATCTCGGCGTACTCGCTGACCTCAAGAAGAAGATGGAAGAAAGCAAGTAATTATAGCTAATTACATCTCATCATAACACAGGCTGGACGCTAACAAAGCGCCCAGCCTTTCTTTTTACAGCCCTAAATAAACACACTTTTTCGTAATTTTTAAAACTTTTACCTTTGCCCTTCAACATAAATATCTTATATTTGCAGTTAATTCATTCTTGAACAAACGTCATGAAGCGATACATACTCATTATAATTGCAGCACTCGTTAGTATTGGTACAACTATAGCTGCACCAAAAATCCGTTGGAATCAAGCTTACCAAGACTACTTCAACAAATATAAGAATATAGCAATTAGAGAGATGCAGCGCTATGGTATACCTGCAAGCATCACACTCGCACAAGGTGTTCTCGAAAGTGGTGCTGGCAAAAGTCGACTCGCCACTGTTGCTAATAACCACTTTGGAATTAAGTGTCATGACTGGACTGGACCTTCTATATCACACGATGACGATGAACAAGGTGAATGTTTTAGAGTTTATAGTAGCCCAATTGAAAGCTACGAAGACCATTCAAAATTCTTAAGAGAACGCAAACGATACAGTAGTCTGTTTCAACTTTCAAGAAAGGACTATCGTGGTTGGGCGCACGGACTGAAACGAGCAGGTTATGCCACTAACCCTGTCTATGCGTACAGCCTTATTGATGTTATTGAACTATATCGTCTTTACGAATATGACAACATGGTGCTGGGTAATTCAGATTATGTACAACCCACACCAACTCGTCCACAACAAAACAATGTAGATATGCGCACAAGACAGTTCCGAGCATTCAACGATAACTGTTACTTAACCGCACATGCTGGCGAAACCTATGAACATATTGCCAACGAAATTGGTATAAAAGCTTATAAGTTAGCTAAATACAATGAACGACCAGAAGATGCGCGACTCAGCGAAGGCGAGATTGTATGGCTAAAGAAAAAGCAACATCACGTTCCAGATAACTTTGGCAGACAATACCATATAGCAAAGAGCAACGAAAGTCTCTACGATATTGCACAGCTATACGGAGTACGCTTAAAGAATATGATTAAAGCAAACAAGAAAATTGTAAAACGTGGACTTAAAGAAGGCGATAAAGTAATGTTGCCATAAAGCCAACTTTATCTCCTTCATAGCTGAAGCAGTAGATAAATTATTGCCGTCCGATAAAAATAAACATAAATCTCTGGATTTCTTATCTATCAGTATTGCATCCATTTTACTCATCGAGGGGCTTGATTTTCAGTTTCAAACTGTAAGCATTAAATAATGCACTTATTCTGAAAAGACAAGACCTTTAATAACCGATGATAAGTTTAAGTCTATATTACTAACAGAGATTACCCTCTAAAGTTTTACTGCACGGCAAGAATACATAATCTACTGTAACTTCTTATCTTTCGGAAACTCCTTGTCAACAATCCTCTTGATGATATAGTTACGAATGAGCAAAGGAATACTGAAAATAAAAATCAACGGAATGAATACTGGCACAAGAAGATGTAAGTAGAGATTAGCTTTCCTTGACCTGAATGTTTCACCTTCAAGATGATTACCTATCGGTATAGAACTTACTTCATTTCCAAAAAAATAAAGCCACAGAGAGATAAGGATAATAATAGAACCTATCACGTAGATATTGAAAACTGCCTTCTTAACAATCCTCGGCCGCTCCTTTTCTGGCACGCGTTGCAAAGAACGTACAGACTTAGCTATATTATTCGCACGGGAGAACTTGTCGCCTAAGAGCTTCTTTAACATTTCATTCATAACTTTTAATATTAGCTTCAACTGCCTTGAAGTATAAAATAATAAGGGATTCCAGGATAATTGACATCGTCTCTTTCAAACATCTGTAGTCCTTCAAAGAAAACATTGTCGTCATTAGTAAGCTTGTCGCAGACTTGATTATGAATCTTGTAAATAAGTTCAGATGCTGTAAAACAGCTGCCATTGTCTGCTTGCAATAAAATCTTTTCTTCCCTTGAATCTTCCAGTTCATCGTCCCAAAACTCAAACTGCACCAGGATACGACTACCAATCAGCTTCAGCTCATCAGTCCAAATATTAGGGATATATCTGCCTGAAAGTTCTTCATTATACGCTTGTAAGGCATCTGTAAATAAAGCCAACGATGAATATCTCTTTTGTCTGAAGCTCCACGCAATTCCGCATAACAATTCTAATGGAAATCCTGTATTTTTGTCTATTTCCACAGTCTTGACTGGTTGGGATTCTTCTGACAAGGCATCTATATAGAAACGCCCCGTATCCTTGCCGTACTTCAAAGCCAATTCATAATACGTTATACTAGAATCTTCGCCTATCATATCGTAAATGTGCTTTCGAAGATCAGGCAACAGGCGAAGGTCGTGATAGTTTATTCTATCGTTATAGGCATTATATCCTTGCAACAGCAAAGCACTGGAATAATCTATACTACCCGACTTCGTTCCTCTAATTTTATATTCCTCTTCCTGTTGGCGAGACAATTCCGTCCGAAACTCGAGTTCACCACGTACAAGCGAAACCCCATCATCATTACAAAGGAAAAACTCCGGGAATTCTAAAGCATGGTAATCTACAGCTTCATAAGCATAATACGCCCAATCAAACCCGTTTCTGTTTCTACGGTTAAAGCTGGTTTTGTAGATGAAGCAACCAGGGATAATAAATTCCCGACTATTTAATTCTGGTGTATCGGAAATTTCTTTATATACAGCAACCAGATAACAATCAGAGAAGAAGTTAAGAACACTATTTTTTTCAACGTGCTTCGTAAGTCGCCCGGATATATCTACAAGAATTTTGCCAAAAAAATATTTCTTGTAATAATCATTGTAGACATAAAAAATATCACCTTCTTTTATATCCTTCTTGGCATGGGTTGCGCCTCTGTTTAACTTGATAGCCATAATTCTCTTTATTACTTCATTACGTTTATTTTCTAAATTATCAACACCTCAATATATATCAATGAAATATTGTTCTATGCTGTACGTTGGGAAACAATAGTACTAAAATGCAAAAATAATTATATCTTTTGAGATGACATCATTTTATTTTTAATTTCTATTTGGTAAAACTTAATTCGCATATAATTCATTGCGAAATTGCTTATATAGGCGATTCCGTATTAACTTTTGAAATTCAGTCCATCATGAAACAAATCAAATTGGTAGTGTCCTAAAAGTAAGTGAAATCTATCTTTGTTTTACACTATGTATTACCAGTTTTTGCATTGATAAAAATTCCTGTTATATATTGTTTTTTGTTTCTTCCATAGCAACACTCGTTAAAAGTAAAAATACCGACTTGTTTGATGTCATTGATCTTCTCGCTTTTGTCGTTCTCCTATATTTTAAATGGAGTCTTTCAGTCCTACAACAATAAATACACAAACCAGACTTTACGAAGAATAAATAAAGCTATTTTTTAAAACTAATAAGAAATGAAAAAAATATAATATAAATCTATCAAATTTATAATTATAAATTTAAAATTAGTAATTACAAAATTAATTCCGTCTTCCCAAAGTGTATTTAGGCTTATTTGGCAATAAATGCGCTTAAAATCCTTGTAACTATCTAATAATATTTATATTGTACGTATTCAAACAAAAGTGCACAACTTGACCTCCAATTAAGTTTTGGGTTTTAGTTATAATTATTAATAAAAAAGTATATTTGCACTATGACAACAAAAAGAATTTTTGATAATAAAACAATGAAATATCAGAGTAAATAACTACATTTGCAGTTGTGCACTTTTATTTTACAACGTACAATAAAGACAAAATTATTTCTGTACAAAATTCAAAATCGATAGAACAGGGCGTAAGTAAATTTGGAAATCGAAGGGGGAACTTTTATTATGATATCTAAAGAAGGAGTTAGCTATTCTGGACATGTAAGCATTTATAATGGGAAAGAAGTAGTAGGCGGTAATAGTAATATGCATGTAAGTCAGGCTAAAGTTGTATACCTTTATGTAGCTGATGAAACAAAAAAGAAAGGAAGAAAACAATGAAAAATGTATTTTTTTTATTGCTGATTTTGCAATATTCAGTTTGTGTATATGCACAGAGTGTCTGTGCTCCTAAAATAGAACTTAGGGTGCACTTGAAATCTCTTTTAGAAAAGGATACATTAGCTTATGAACACTTTTTAATGCTTAAAAGAGTTATTTGTAGAGATAATTATAAAGACATTAATGAATTAAGAAGAGGAAACAACAAACAATTTAAACTACAAAATGCAAATAGCTTATGTGATAAGCTACGCGAAAAAGGATATCTGTTTTTTTTCGTGATAGATAAAGATAAATTGCTTAATATAATTACGAGTAAATGTGGGCAAGAGATGATAAATAGCAGGAATAATCTTTCTGATGATTTTTTACTTCTTGACGATAGAAATCTTATTAGTGAGGCAGTTAGTTTCCCAAGCGATTATAATAGGAAAATATTTTTTGATATAATTTCTGATTATGCAAACTATTACTCTTGTTTTGATTACTGGAAGACTGGTGAAAATGATCAAAGAATTATAGAACAGATTTTGAAAAGGTATCCGTACATAACAAAAATATGGTATAAACAAACTCCCATAGAGGATATTGTTTTACCAGGAACAATTGATAATGCGAGTAATACTCCAAATTGGGAGTTATCCCAATAACTACCTGATTCTTAAAGAATGAGCATTAAGATTCAAAATATGATGTCATACACTCTAAAATATGACGTCATAAATAAAAGAGTAAAAAAACGTGGTACGAAAACGCAAGCCACAATAGAGATAGAGAACAGAATGTATAATATTAAAACTACAAGTCTATGGTTGTACGTATTCAAACAAAAGTGCACAACTTGACCTCCAATTAAGTTTTGGGTTTTAGTTATAATTATTAATAAAAAAGTATATTTGCACTATGATAACAAAAATGATATCTTGGAAAGAAAATAAAATAATATCCATACAATTAAGAAATGGTGTCTATGTCTTAGGGCAAATGATAAAGAAGCCTTACCTCATATTCTTTAAAGTGTATAGTAACGATGGTACGTGGAATATAGACACATTATCTGTAGATGATATATTGTTTTGTCATGCAGTAACAAGGCAGTTCCTCAAGTTAAGTCAAATAAAAGATGTAAATGGCATTCATGGTTTAGAAGGCTACGGACAATTATTTAAGTTCTGGATAATTTCAGGTGAGTTCGAAAGAATGACATTTTGGAAAGGAACGAAGAACGAAAGAACATTTATTACAGCAGGATTACATAATTGTTTGTTAGTTGAGAAAGATATACAAGAGGATTCTAAAAATACTCATCTTTCTGGTATTTATAAGAAAGAAATCCGTAAACTAACTGTCAAAGATTATGATTCTGTTAAAGCGTATGAACTAACAACTATAGAAATATACCCGAACTTAAATGAAAGGTTATATTTATGCTATAAATTAAAGAAAAATGTCGATCCAGAGAAAGATATAATGTTCAGACAGCAAATTCCTTTGGAGTATAAAACATATTTAGATATAATATCAGGAGTTGTTCCTTTATCAGATTTAGGATATTAAAGAATTTGATTATTGAAACAGCACACGATAAGCCTGAATTATATAGAACCTTATAAGATTAGTGATAAAGCAAAATTCAATCAACAAAAGATTTTTTGATAATAAAACAATGAAATATCAGAATAAATAACTACATTTGCAGTTGTGCACTTTTGTTTGACAACGTACAATACTCATACTGAATGGTCATGAAATTCTCATTCTATTTTTAATATTTTTATTGTTCTGAATATTTTTTCGTAATTCAATTTGTTGTCTTTATTTACATTACAGTAATATAATCGAACATTACCACAAACATATTTTTTCCAGAATTTACCATTTTCTCTTCCCCAATATATAGAATACTTTTTTTTATGTATTACTTTTGAAGGCTTGTAAGTATCTATGTCAAATTGGGCGTAATGGACATTTGGTAGGCTGAAAGCTCACGGAACGCTTTTATTTACTACC
>NZ_JABZSJ010000015.1:0-43563 GCF_015262605.1 Prevotella aurantiaca
ATTCTCTTATAGGACAATTTTAATTCTCTTATAGGACAATTTTAATTCTCTTATAAGACAATTTTGATAGCTTTCTAAGCACTGATTACCAATGAATTATAAAAGTATATTTTCAGTCCTGAAAAACGAAGAAAATGGGGCGTTGAAAACCTATTTTCTGCGCACTTGCCGTGGATTAGAAACGCTTACGTTCGCTCTGTCCGGCTCCTGTACCTTTGTATTTGCTACGTGCTGTGTTGAATTTGTAGCGCAAAGTAACGTAGGCTTGACGGCTATCGTACCCTTCGTTTACGCTTGTTTTAAGGTTATTCGTGTAAAGTATGACGTGATTAGCAGTGCGGTTGAAGAGGTCGTCTACGCCTACAGTAACGGAAAGGCGGTCGTTCAGGAACGCTTTTCGTACTGAGAAGTTGAATGTGCAGGTGGTTCTGGTAAGCTCAGTGTTCTCTGTTATACCACTTGAATTGACTTGCAGGAAGGCTTCGGCAGTCCAATCGTGCTTAAACTCAAACGAATTGTCCCACTGTATTCCCCACACAGGCTTACTTAAATCTAACTTGCTGCCCAAACGCTCTATGTCGAACCATTGCTTTTGGCAGAACAATGTGAGTTGTGGAGACCATACTCCGATTGTCGGTGCTGCGGTAAGGCTCAGTGTTAAGGCAGGAAACCTTTTGAAATTGCGGTAACGCAAGTTGGTTATATTCTCATCAGTGCTTTCTTGTTCGTTCCAATACATAATTTTGTTGTGTGTCTGTGTGTAGTTGGCAACAAAGGTTAGCCAGTTCCAACTGCTCACAAGAGTAATGTTGTGTAGTGTTTCTGGCTTCAGTGTAGGGTTACCACTCTGACGCGTAAAGCGGTTCATATACTCTACGTTTGTACCCAATTGCCTATAAGAGGGGCGCGATGTCTTTGCCGAATAAGAGAGTTGCAAGCCTACTTCCTTTATCTTTGTTGCGAAAGTGAGCGACGGAAACCATTGGCTGTAGGTACGGCTGTGTGCCGGACTATACACTCCTTGTTCGTAATAATCAGAATTTACGTGCTCGTAGCGCAATCCTGCCATAAGCTGACCAATGGGTGTGGGGTGGCTATATTCGAAGAAGAAAGCGTTATTGCGCTCCTTAATGGTTGATGCTGTGCTGGGAACCACGTTTTCTTGATTAACATAATTTTGTTCGTGATTAGTGAAAGTATTCTCGTTTCCAACCGACAGGCTGCCGCCAAACAATGGGTGAGAGAGCACCAGCTTGGTTGCAAAGAACTTGTTTGTGTGTATTCCTGCCGATGTTACAGTGCGATTGGCGTTGGTGGCACTTTGCTCTGTGGTTATGCGGTATTCAGTTTCTCTACCATAATAGTAGTCTGTATTGAAATCTATATCTATCTTTCCTACCTTTCCAACGTAGTAAGCCGAGAGACTTTTATTAGGAATGGCAGTAGAGTTAGCACTAATTTGCGACTCTATATGGTCGTAAAGCGCATTGTTTTTAAGTATATCGGTAGAGAAATCACCATGTCCATTGTTTGCACCAACAAGCAAATTGGTGAAGAAACGCACACCAACAGAGTGGTTGGCATTGAACTCGTAGGCTGCCGAAAGCGTATAATTGTTGTTTGTATTACAACTATGGCTATCGCTTGTCCACTTGTTGGTCCACAAATTGGCGGTCTGCACCTCGTTGGTAGTGGTTTGTTTGCTTAGACTATTGTTAATATTGTAAGCCGAACCAGCCGTCAGCTCCAAACCATTGCGGCGATAATACATATTGAGCTGATTGTTAGTGTCCCAGTTTTCCCAATAATAAGCCGACGTACGTACATCGAAACCAAAGCCGTCGCCCACCTTACGCACCGTGTGAATGCGGATAACGGCACTCACCGTCGCATCGTAGCGAGCTCCCGGATTGGTTACTACCTCAATGTCCTTAATGTCCGACGAGTTAAGACGCTCTATTTCGGTAGGGTCGGTTATCTTTCTGTTGTTTATATAGATAACTGCTGCTCCTCTACCTATAACAGAATAACTTCCTTCTTTGCCTTTCAACAGTGGAATACGCTTAAGAACATCGTTGCCCGAACCAGCTTTAGCTAACGACGAACCAATGATAGTTGTAACAAGAGCATCGTTTCGTATAGCCATCTTTGGGCGACTGGCTGTAACTGTTACTCCCTCTATTGCTTTTGTATCTGATTCTTCTTTCAACTGCAAAGTATCAGCAATAAGAGGCAACAATACATTACGTTGCTCGTAACCAATGCCCGATACACGCAAAAACACCTGCATATCGGTAGATAAAGAAAGTTGGAATGCTCCCTCCTTATCCGTTACTATACCCGTAACAAGCGAGGAATCGCGCACAGAAAGTGCGATAACGTTGGCATATTCAATAGGCAAACGCTGTTCGTCGGTTACCCAACCACGAATGGTTTGTTGTGCTTTTGCTGTTGTAGAGAGCAGTGTCAAGACTGCAATAATAGGATACAATTTTTTCATTCGTACTAAAGTTTTATTGTTTAGATATTCGTTCGTCTTGCTTCAACACCTTATTGCCCTTGTTAAAAGGGTTTGTGGTTCTTATTTGCAAAGGTAAGAAAAGAACAATTATTTATAAAAAAAAACGAATAAACTTTTTGTTTTACTGCATTTTTTACCCTTTTATGTATTAAAACAACATTCTATAGGTATGCCAAAAGGGTACCTATTAACAAAAAATGTAATATCAAAGCTTTGCAATTCGGCATATTTACGCTAACTTTGCATACTAAGGCAGTACTCCGGCACTGTCGCTGGTGTTGTATAACACGAGAGGAAAGTCCGGGCAGCAAAGAGTATCCTGCTTCCGAAAATGAAAGCTATTGGCAACAGTAGATGTAGGTAGAAGAAAACAACCGCCTTGGAAACGAGGTAAGGGTGAGAAGGTAGTGTAAGAGACTACCGGCACGGTGGTGACAGCGTGGCCGTACCGTTCAGGAGCTGCAAGTTCATGTAAACCGTTGTTTGAGGGTTACTCGCCCGAGCCATATAAGGCACAACGGAGGGTAGAACGCTAAAACGCATGGGGCGACCCTGTGGTTAGATAAATGACAGGCATCCTTATTTGCCGAAAGACAATAAGGAAACGAGACCCGGCTTATAGGAGTGCTGCTTTACACATACTCGCTGCCTCCCCCTTTGTGGGGAGGGAGTTGAGCTATGAAAAAGGGAGATTGACTGCTTTAACAACTACCGAGCAGTATCTCATAAAAAACAAATTACCGAACCATTCTTTATATCTTATGGAAGAATTTCAAGACTACAGATACATATTAGACGATTTTCAGCATCAAGTTGAGAACAAGATTAGAAATCATAAGGACGAACCTGGCTTTCCAAAAATGGAAGGAAAGTTAAACCAACAGGAGTTAGACGACTATCTTTTCGACCACCAAGCTGCACTCGATACAGCAGGAACAGAGCGTACGCAATATACTATTGCAGGCGTACTGATAACGTTGCCCATTATAATATTGTCAGGATTCTCTGAAGAATCGCTGCCTGTAAAAGGCTATCAAGTGCCGCTTATGGGTGTTGCTATCGGTTTAGTACTTTACTTTATCTATCGTGTTGTTATGAAAACTATTGTAAATAACAAGGTGAAACGCGCAAAAAAAGACCACCCCGAAGCCTGTAAATACGTGGAAAAGGTGATGAATTTCTAACTTTTTGGCACACTATGTGCTTGGTATATATTCGTAACAATAAAGGAAATATATGAAAATACCAGATTTAAGCAAATACAAAGAGAAGTTCACAAAGAATGACTTTATCGAGAAAATACAGCGTATAGCCAAGCGAGCTGGTGCAAAACTCGTTTATGCGGCGTTGATTCTCTATTACTCTATCGATAGCGATAAGGTGTCATTTAAGGAGAAAGCCATCATCATAGGGGCGCTTGGGTATCTGATAACACCGCTTGACATCATGCCAGATGCTATTCCGCTCGCAGGATTGAGCGACGACCTCGGTGTACTTATATATGTGTTGCGAAAAGTTTGGGACTATGTAGACGATGAAGCGAAACAAAAGGCGAAAGACAAACTGTCGCAATGGTTCGATAAAGACGAAATGAAGGCAACTGAAAACCTATTTGTTGACAGAATAGAAGACGAGCCTGTATAATAAAAGAAAGGAGAACTCATGGAACAATATATCATCGTTGGCATTGTTTTAGCATTAGCTGTAGCCTATGTTATCCGTATGCTTATAAGAACGATTAAGGTTTCAAGGAACGCTTGCGGAGGCTGTAAAGGCTGTGCAATACGCGAACAAATGACACGAAAAAACAACTTTAGCGCTCAAAAGAAAGTAAATTCTTGTTGCAATAGTTGATAAAAAATTTGGTCAAACAAATATTTCTTATTACTTTTGCACCGCAATTAGGGGGATTGCCTTAGTTGTTCAATGAAACAAAATGGTGCCTGGGCCGGTCGGTTAGGTAACGGTCTGCAAAACCGTGTAGAGCAGTTCGATTCTGCTAGGCACCTCAAAGTCCGAAGGAAATATACCTTCGGGCTTTTTTTATTGCCCACTGATAAGATACCAAATAGCAAGGGTAAAAGGATAATTGGAATAGATTTCACCCTTACAACATATACACATAGATATAGAAAACATCAAGGTGATAGCATAAGAATATGGCTCTTATTTTGTAAATAAAATAGTAAGTAAAAATGATAATAGCGCTTTCGTATCGCAATAGTGCCTGTTTTGCAACGCAAAACAGGCACTATTGCGTTGTAAAACAGGCTCTTTTATTATGCAAAATAGGCACTATTGCAACGCTTTGGTATTCAGTTGATTACGCAAGAAAATGCTTTATGTAAAATCTTTACACTTTTGTTGCATTGTTTTTGTCCAAAATATAGCTTGAAGCCATGATTCTTTTACTATTCTAACAAGTGAATTTTTGTGGTTGTTTATAGTAGAATCTTAATTCAGTTTTGCCAAAATTGCTGGACAAGAAAAGTAGTTCTGAACTATATTACAACCAATAAATCAACAAAAACTGCGCACCGACTGAATGTGGATGCGCAGCTGATATACTCTGATTAGTATAGACTTCTGTGTACAAAGAGCACATTTTGCCCTTTATTAGTTCATATCGTCTACCTCTTCATCTTCTTCTTCATCATCTGTTTCTCCGCCGACTGGAACTTTAGACTGGCCTGCGAATCCTCTTTCAAGATAGTCACCGCTTAATTGTAATGTAACCACTTCGCAAGTGGGCATTGCATATTCTTTCTTTTTCATGTTGTTTTCCCTCCTTACTTGATAATTACTTTTTTTCCATTTACGATATAAATACCTCTGCCAGGGCGTTCTACACGGCGACCTTGCAAATCGTAGTAGACTGCATTAGCATCTGTAACAATAGCTTCTGATGTAACTTCGTTGATACCATTAACCATTCCATCTTCTTCCATATCGTATCCGTCTAACTTAGCACCAGATGTTTTAGCATCTACCAACAAGAATGCTTTGTTGCCCTTAATGGTTGTACCGCTATAACGATAGAAACCGATTGGGTTGCGAACAGTGGTCTTTGGGTTGATGTTAAATACACGAACAGTCTTTCCACCCGTCTCTATAGTTGCCTTAGCCTCGTCGAAGAACACACCTTTAAGAATATTATTAGTAGGAGCTGCATCTGTATTTGCTATAGGTAACAAACGATTTGAGAAACTTTGAGTAGTCTCACATTCAAGCACAATTGGTGTTCCAGCAGGGATAATGTCGCCTTGTGATGCTATCTTAGTACATTGTGCATAACCCTTTTCAGAGCCTGTTGTACCAATAGATTCTACTATGTAGGCATTCATATTGTCTACAATCTGCATTGGAAAGTCGGTATAAAGGGAAGTAAAATACTTACCATTCTTGCCCTTCATCTTGCTAACAGGAGCAACACCAAAGTAGTCTGCAGCGTTATCCTTAACAGGTTCGATAATCCATTTAGCTGCTTCGCCAACATCTGCAAGCTCAGGACCATACTCAGAAGTAGCATTATTATTACAAAAATTGAACTTTGCTTCACCTTCACGGTATTTGTTTATATTGCGACCATTCTCTGTTATGCGATCAAGAGCGCCTTCCATTAAGTAGTAAGTATGGCCGTGATTCACGCGACCAGCATCTACATAGCTCTTTACTAAGATAGCTAAATCGCTGGTAACACCAAAGCGATTGGCGATAGCTTGGACTGCATACTGTTCTACTGCTTTCCAAACTGCATCGGCATTACCATTCTTTAAGCCTGCAAGAAGTTCTGGATAGCCAGCAAGAGCATTGTCGATTTGGGTGCCCGCAATCCAACTATAAGTTTTATAGAAATCTACAATAGGTTGCATAGATGGTACGGTTGCAAACATATAATAGGCCTCAAGCCCACCTGTAGTAGCCGTTTTCTCTAAGTGCATGTCTAAGTCCCACTTTGCAAGAATCTGGGTTTCCCATGCGGTTTTTGCTATGTTAGCTGCAAAACCATTACCCAGTTTATCTTGTATTTTCTGGTTTATGTTTTCTTTCACAAGCTTAAGTCCTTGCAATAAGTAGCCATTAACAACATCAACACCTTGCGAGCGTAAGGTAGTTATAGTGTATCTACTTTTCGCATTGTCCCATTTTGCTTCTAACTGAATAACGCTTCCAGGTTGCGTTTTTACAGCATCAACAGTCTGATTGGGTTGTGCTTGATACTTGCCAGTTACTTGTACATACAGCTTTCCATCGGGTCGTGTGTGTGCGTTTTTAATACGGAAAAAGCCAGAAATAGGCTCTGTTGCATGCATTCCGATTGCTAATAAGAGCAATAAAAATGAATGAATCAAACGTAATTTTTTCATCATCTTGTAGTGTTTAATATTATATTATAATTTAAAATCATTATCAAGTTATTTAGTTCGCGCATAAAACTAAGAATTGTAATGCGCGTTCTCAAAGTATCAGACCCACATTCAAAGCTTTAATACAGATGTATTGACAAGCTAAAAAGAATGTGTTGTTGTCTTTTTAATGGTCGCAAAGATAGATAGAAATATGTATATGAATTCATCTCTTATCTAAAAAACTGTTATAGATAATACTTTTTAGTAGCCTTTTAATAAAAGAAACAGAAGTCTTAAAAGTTGTTGTTATTCATCGTTTTGACCATTAAAAAAGCTGCGCACCAATATTTCTATCGATGCGCAGCCTATATATAATAAGGTGTAAACCCTTTTAATGTTTTCAGAAAGTCTACTTAACGACTATCTTCTTTGTAATTACAGTCTTGTTGTTGTCTGTTATTTTTACGATGTAAATACCAGAAACAGATGGGAAAATAGTGCCAAGATATTGTCCGCTGATAGAGTAATAGCCATAATTAAGTACTTCTTTACCAGGTACAATGGGTGCAATAGCAGTTGTAGTATTGAACTCAGATGCACCAATATCAATGCTCTTGCCCATTATTCGGTCGTTGCCATAAATGTCTTTAGCGTAATCGTCTACATCGATAGCTACACCCTTATCAATATATTCGCTGCCTGTTTGCAGCTCCCAGCTGGCAAAAAGAATGTCTTTTGTCTCTTTTTCATCGGTCGTACTGCCCTCAAATGCAGTTGGAGCCTCAAAGTTTGATTTACTCACATCAGTACCGCTGATGGTATTTATCACATCTTTCTCAATGTTGCTGTTAGCAGAGAAGTCGATATTAGCACTTGTTGTAGCTTTTCTCGACGTGTTATTTTGAACGGTACAGTTTATTATTTTGCCACCATCGGCGAAGATTCCGCCTCCATGAAACGACGTACAGTTATACACAACAGCCCCTATGAATGTGCCTTTATTATAGACTCCACCACCAGCACCGCCTTTATCATCGCCAAGTAAAGTATAATCGGCAAAGCAGTTGCCCACAGTATTATTGATGGCAGTGCCCATATTGTAGATTCCACCGCCAAGAAGTGCACGGCAATTAAATACTTCGTTGTCTCTTAGAGTGCCTGATGTTGAATAGATAGCACCTCCTTCACGGGCATAGCAATTATCAAATTCGCAATCAATAACCTTACCTTTAACATTGTAAACAGCACCTCCTGCATCTAAAGAAACGCAGTCTAAGAAGTAACAATTGTTTATTTCGGTGTTCTCTGCATATACTGCCCCGCCTTGTGCTTGGGTGTTTGGAGAGTGTCCATAAGTACGCTTAAAGAAACAATTGGCAATTTTTGCATTGCCTTTACCTATCAAATAGATGGCTGCACCATTGGCATCTTTGTTTCCTTCAGCTGTAAAGTAGCAAGAGTTTTCTATGAATTGGCAAGTTGTAATGGTTACATCGCCCACTGCATAGATAGCTCCACCCGAACATTGGACGTTATATACCATTGCATTTGCACCCTTTAAGGTAAATCCGTCGATAGTTATTGGAACTGTTAATTCCTCCTTTTTAAATAATATATGGTTAGCATTATTCTCTGTTCCTGGTATGATATTGTTTTCAACCTTCCATCCATACACAAACGGAGTTTCTGAATTAGCTTCTCTTACCCATTCGTCAGCCACATCATCATCGGCACTTAATATTGTCTCATTTACATAATTGTAGGCTTCACCATCTTCTATTTTTGCACGTTCTTCCTTCTTCGACTCTGTACCAGCAAAACCACCATAGAGCGAAACACCATCTTTTAATGGGAAATGGCGTGAGTTTTTTTTCGAAGATTTAATGAGTTGGGTAGGCTTATAGGTGCCTGCTGCAATCCAAATCTCATCTCCCGAAGTTGCTTTTGCCAAGGCATCGTCTATGCTTCCCATAGCATTTGCCCATGAAGAACCATCGCCTGTTCCTTTCGTAGTAACGTGATATACTTTCGCTTGTAGCGGTGTCGCAGCAAGAAGTAGACTAAGTCCTGCTGCAAAAAAATAAAAATGTTTCATGTTTCAATATGTTTTGGTCAATAAAATATCAGAAAAGGTGTTGTCGTTTTCAGCTCAATTGCCTTTACTTACCTTTAGAAACCTTGATAAGTAATAGGCCAATGGCTGTCCAAATAAGTTCACGAAGTCGCACAATAAGGGCTACAAAGATACCTGCATTAGACGTAAGTCCTAAGCCAGATACCGACATTAAGAAGCCACCTTCGCGTCCGCCAAGTTGCAACGGCATAAAAAACAACATGTTGGCAAATAGCGTCGTGAATGAAATAATGAGGATACAATTCAGATAATTCACGTTTGGGAACAAGACAAGCAATATGAAGAACACTTCAAGAGCACTGCAAACGCGACACATGAGTTCGATAAACACCACCGAAAAAAATGTTTTCGGGTCCTGATTATGTAACGCTGCTATTTGCTTATCTATGTTTTCAAGTTGCTCTTGGTTCTCTTCCACATACCGTCGTGCCCATTTCTTAACGAAAGGGATATGCCGTAACAGGTTCATAACGCGAACAGCGAGTCCTTTTCGATAGCCAGAGAGGAAGAACCAGATAGCTGTTAGGCAGAAAAATGCACACACTGAGAGCATTATTGCCATGAAAACACTGACGTGCTGCGTAAGAATGAAGAGCGGAATAGATAACAACCAGAACCAAAAATGACTGAAGATGTGTGTCATAACGAATAAAAGCACCGAGGATGTAGCACGTTCCACACCGATACGGGGTGTTAATTCCATGATACGATAGGGCTCTCCACCCATCAATCCGCCTGGTGTGGCATAGTTCAAAGCAAATCCTGACACGCTAAGTTTATAGAGATACCAGAACGGAACCATGCGTTTGTCGTCGCCTTTGGTCTGACTTTTGATGATGATATACCAAGACGAAGTATTAAAAATATAGAGAAAGGCCCACAATATCACCACTGCGAAGAACCAATAGCCTGCATGTTGCAGCCCATTCCATACTTCGGCAAAGTCTAATTGGGTTACCATTATCACCAAAACAACAATACCGAAGAGGAAAAAACCATTCTGATGTTTCTTTTTCATAGGCTTCTTTTCTTACATGGGAATAGAAATTACAACAACTCTACAATACACAGAGAAGCTTTGAATATCTGAATCACCAAGCAGTCATCTATTTTTATCTATTATTCTTCCTTTCTTTTGGGTACAGCAAAGCGCACTTTTTCACTATCATCACGACGCTCTTTGTATAGTTTTGGCAATGGATTACCCATTGGCTCATCGTATTCCATGCGATGACGGAAGATGTCTATAGCAAGGAAAATGGCATGACGCATAGGCATAGCATCGGCTATTCCTTTGCCTGCAATATTGAAACTGTCAGTTATTTCGGGTGCAGTGCGAACCAATGGCAGTCCTGCAAGATAGTTTACGCCCCCTTCTACTGTGAGCGAACGGAAAGGAGTAAGTCCTTGTTCATAGTACATTGCAAGCACACCATCGAACTGTTCCCAATCGTTACTACCGAAAAATTTATCCGCTGCGTATGGTCCAAAAGCCTGAATTCCCTCTTTTTCGAGTGCAGCAATAGCAGGTTCAATCACCTCTTGTTCCTCTGAACCAAGCAAACCATTATCGCCTGCCTTCGGATTAAGGGCTAAAAGGGCGATACGTGGATTGGAAATGCGGAAGTCGCGACGTATGCTTTGGTACAGCAAACGGCCATCTTCGGTAAGTCCTTCAATAGAAATAGACTCTGCCACTTGCTTTAACGGCAGGTTACGGGTAGCCAAAGCAATACGCAATCTTTCGCTAACAAGCATAGAAAGAGTAGCTTCTTCGGCAGGTAAATGGTCTTCTATGTAACGACTTTGCCCACTGAAATGGAAGTGTTCGCTATTTTCTATCGGTGCAGTTACCAGTATATCGAAGCCGCCAGCACGGTAATCAGCCAACGCTCGGTCTATTGCAAGCAAGCCAGCGTTGCCCGATTCTTCAGTTGGAACGCCGATTTCCACCTTTATTTCCTCGTCGAATACAGGAATAAAGTTTATCCTATTGTCTTGAACTTCGCTTATATCGTTGATGATTGTAAAGGTTGCTTCAATCTCTAAGGCATTGCGATGATAGGTAGCAACCTTTGGAGAGCCATATATTATAGGCGTACATAGCTCCAGCATTGTTGGTTCTTCAAAGGCTTTAAATATCAGTTCGTATCCTATTCCGTTCGTATCGCCATGCGTAATGGCTACTCGGACTTTTCTATTGTTGCTCATAACTAATTCTGTATATTATGTATCTCTATTTAATTCTTACTTATTTTCTTGTATAAAGGGCAGCTTCCAATCGGCGCATAAGGTTCCGTTTTTTGTTTTCGGGCGCATAAACAAAAGCTTCTGTCACTACTATACGCTTACCTTTCGGCCTCCAATATGCTACGAAAGCACCTCCCATGGCATCGTTTCTCATCTCCCAAAGTCCTCGTATCGTTACGGATTTGCCCTGTCCGTGTGATATTGAAGCAATGGAAGCGGTTTGCATATACATTCCTTGTTGCTCTCCCGGCATGTTTTTTCGCATCACGCTGTCGCGCTGTTGGGCGAAATCGCCTTTGCTAATGCTATATATACAAATATTAGCCATACCCGATGCCGCATTGTTAGAAAGCCATAGGAAGTCTTTCCCAGTTTTACTTGCTGTTAATTCAGCAGGCACTTGCATGTCAATTCCAAACATTTTCTGTATCAAACCTTCCGCTTTTACATTCGGTTGTGTTGCTAAATCACCTTGAGAGCGGTGCAATTCTACTTTCGTAAGATAGTTACGCAAAGTATGTCCCTGCTTTTTCATAAAAGCTTTTAGCCTCGTTAGCGATGGAGTAGTGATGGTTATGATAACCTGTGGCTGTGCATACACGTTCTGTTTGGTGCTTATGTTCACTCCTTTTTCGTGTTGGTCTATTTTCAAAACAACTAAATTGCGCACCATTTTGCTATCGCCCTGCAATTCATTGTGTGCAATTTCCACTACATCGAACGCTGGTTCTGATTGCGGAAGTCCCACTATCGGTGTCGAAAACACATCGTATAGAAGACTATCGCTATCTCCCGCCACTACAACTTCGTAGGCTCCACCATAGCTTGCAGGGCGGAATATGTTGTTTTTGCACCCCGTTAGCAATAGTATTGCTACGAGTACAGCGAACGAAAATAGTTTACGCACGTTCATCAGCAATCTTCTTTGCTGTAGAAAGTAAGCCGCAAGCTGCAAAAATATCCTGCCCGCGACTGGCACGTATAGTTGTGAATACGCCGTGTTGGGTAAGGTAATTGCGAAACTCCTCCATCTTTTTGTCGTCTACTCCATGCAGTGGAACGTTGGGAATGGTATGGAAACGAATTAGGTTTATTCTGCAATCCAATCCTTTAAGCAACTGTATAATTTCCTTTGCGTGGCGTTCTGAATCGTTCACACCTTTGAAAACGATATACTCAAACGATAGACGGCGCTGGTGAGAGAAGTCGTAATTGCGTAGCAACTCTACGATATCGGCAATCGACATGCCGCGTTCTCCGGGCATTATCTCTGCTCTCTCGTTAGGAATAGGCGAGTGCATGCTTATCGCAACGTGGCAGTCGCTCTCTTCAAGAAACCGTTTCAGCTTGGTCTTCACACCGATTGAACTCACCGTAATGCGCTTTGGCGACCATGCATAGCCATAATCAGCAGTCATTATCTGTGTAGTTCGTAATACGTTGTTGTAGTTATCCATTGGCTCGCCTTGCCCCATGAACACGATATTGGTTAGCTTTTCGCGTTCAGGAAGCGAGTAAATCTGGTTCAATATATCGGTTGCTGTAAGGTTTCCCTCAAATCCTTGCTTGCCAGTTTGGCAAAAAAGACAATTCATTTTGCAGCCAACTTGTGACGAAACGCAAAGAGTTGCACGGTCGTCGTCGGGAATATACACCGACTCAACAAACTTTCCGTCGTCCGTTGGAAACAAATACTTGATGGTTCCGTCTTTTGAATACTGTGCGTCGATATGTTTTTTGCAACCTATAGTATAAGCCGCTTTCAGCTTTTCGCGATTGGCTTTCGACAAATTAGTCATATCGTCAATCGACGTTACATGCTGTGTATAGAGCCACTTTGCCATCTGTCCGCCTGTAAAAGCAGGCATACCAAGTTCCTTTGCAACCGTTTTCAGTTCCAAAAGGTTCATTCCCATGAGTGGTTTCTTTGCGACTTCCATATCTTGTTCTCTATATATAATGGTGCAAAGATAACGAAAAAATAAGGAATAACCACGTTTTTCTGTCGAATAATAGACGAATTACCGACAAGAAAACGTGGTTATTCCTTAGCGAAAGCAATGTTTTTCTAAATCGAAGGCTTCGAAGTGCCGCGCTTGAAAATCATAGAATGGTTGCCCGTACCGAAATATTTCAATACCAATTTGCTTTGGTTTACATATTCTAAACAGTGAAGTTGCACTACACTGTGTCCTTTACCGTCTTCCTCAGATGTAGAAAGATACATCTCGCCATACTCTTCTTTCCAGCCTAAGCCCCACTCTCCTTTGCTTATGGAGTCTTCTTCTATTTCCCAATCACCATAAATTACTTCATCTCCCTTTTTAATACGCTTGCGAGTAAGAAATTTTTCATAGGTTTCTAACTTACCTTTTTCCATAAAATTGTAGGCTATGTAGCGATATCTGGTGTCGCTTTGTTCTTCATAATACCATTGTCCAAGCAATCTCTCATAGAAGAGTCGATGGACAGACATAGTCTTTTCTCCCTCTGGGGTAAGCTCTGGTTCTCTGTGGCACGACATCAACGACATTGCCATAGCGCAGCAAGCCATAAATAAAAATACTACTTTCTTCATCGTTTAATTTCTTTTTATTATTTTTATATAGTTTATAACGAAGATAAAAAGACTTTATTATATGGTTTGAATTATAAATAAATGCAAACTTTAAGTGTAGCGGAAGAACATCGTTTTATCTACTTTTTTCTTATCAAAATAAGGGTACAATAATGTAAAAATAATGTAAAGATTATTTCAAAGTATCAGTCTTGTGTAACTTGTTTGTTATCAATACGTTACAATACCCATTGTTTTGCGTTGTAAAAGCGTCTGTTTTACAACGCAATAGTGCCTGTTTTGCATCGCAAAACAGGCACTATTACAAAGTCAAAGCGTTACTATTGTTTTCTTATGATAATATATTTACAAAATGGGAGTAATTCTATGATTCAATCATACCCCAAGTATGGACATCTAATTTGTTATATTCCTTACACCCGATTCGTTGTTTCTTTATAGTTAGAAACGTGTCGAATTGTCCCTTTACATATACTATCAATTGGTTGAAGAATTGTTTTTTATACATGTAGGATAGGCGATAGGAAATCAATTCCACCAATAAGTAGCGACTTTTTAATGCTTATGCTGAAGCGGTAATGCGTCATCAGCAAGTCATTAAAAGAGTTTTAAGGCCATCAATTACATGATACCGTCTTCACGAAGTTTCTGTTGCCACTTCCAAGCAGAGGCAAGTACGTCCTCTAAAGGCGTATCGGCTTTCCATCCCATCACCGTGTTGGCTTTGGTACAGTCGCCCCAAATCTTTTCAATATCGCCTTCACGACGTGGTCCGAACTTCCAGTTCACCTTCACGCCAGTAGCCTTTTCAAAGGTAGTAACAATCTCAAGAGTAGAGTTTCCGCTACCAGTACCAATGTTAAAGTATTCTATCTTATCGGTATCCTTATCCAATACACGTGTCATAGCGGCTACATGAGCCTTCGCAAGGTCCACTACATAGATGTAATCGCGTATGCATGTGCCATCTTCTGTATTATAATCGTTGCCGAAAATAGTCAGTTGCTCACGTATTCCCATAGCAGTTTGCGTAACGAAAGGAATAAGATTGTTGGGCACACCATTAGGTAATTCACCAATATGAGCCGTTGGATGCGCACCAATTGGGTTGAAATAACGAAGTACAATGCTCTTAATGGCAGCACCACTGTGTATGTAATCGTAAATAATTTGTTCGTTTATCTCTTTCGTATTGCCGTATGGCGATGTTGCTTTTTGGTGTGGGGCATCTTCCGTAACAGGTAGATTCTCTTGGTTAGGCTGGCCATATACGGTGCATGAACTTGAGAAAATAATGCCCTTTACATTGTATTTTGGCATCATTTCCAATAAGTTGATGAGCGAAACAACATTGTTACGATAGTACATCAATGGTTTTTCAACACTTTCGCCCACAGCCTTTGAAGCAGCAAAATGAATGATACCTTCTATATTTGGATATTTTTGGAATACACGTTCGGTAGCCTCTTTGTCTTCAAGGTCAACCTTTTCGAAAGCTGGACGTATACCTGTTATCTTCTCAATACCATCGAGTACTTCTATCTTAGAGTTTGAAAGATTGTCTACTATTACTACTTCGTACCCAGCTTCTTGTAGTTCTACCGTTGTATGTGAACCGATAAAACCAGTTCCACCTGTAACTAAAATCGTTTGTTTCATATTGTTTCTAAATATATTGCAAGTAACTTGTTGTTATTTCTCACATTGTAAGAGCGAGAGTTTTTTTCTATTTTTATGTTTGCAAAGATACTGATAAATCGGCACGTAAGACCTTAAAAGTGGCATAATTTATTAAAAAAGGTGTGTTTGTACCACTATAAATAAAAAGTTTTACTAACTTTGCCATAGTTTAAATAGCATTCAATAGTTCTTTAAAGGTTTTATATTATGGAACAGACCAAGCAACAAATAGAACGCTTTCTAAGGAAGATTGCGCAGAAATTCCCCACAACAGAGGCCCCAACAACGATGACAGACATCCATTTAAGAGTGTCTCAATTTACCGGAGACCTAATGGCTTTCAACGACGAAGGGGAAGAAATAACACGTTGTGTTGTTGAGGAATGGATTGAAAACAACGACGACGAATTCAATAAAAAGGTTACTGCGCTACTCCGTGCAGAAACATTGGCCTTGAAAGACATTGTAGACGACTTCGGAATAATGAAGCCTTACAGCTTGGTTTTAGAAGATGAAGAAGGAGAAAACATTGCCGAAGTATATGTAGCAGACGATGATACGATTATCGCTGGAGACGATTTGCTGCCTGGTTTGGAGGAAGATCTCGACGAGTTCTTGAAGAAACTATTACCTTGAAGAATAGGAAATATGCTTATGAGAAAGGGCAGAAAAACTGTCTTACTGCTATTGTCGTTGTTGTTTTCAATAAGTATTGCAGCGCAACGCCACGAAATATTGAGCGAGAATATACGTTCGTTGCAGGTCGTAGCGAACAAAGATTGGCTCAATATGCCTGTTATGGAATTAGAAAATGGCATGTTGGACATCGATTTTGATGACCTTACACATGCGTATCATCGCTATACCTATAAGCTGGAACACTGCGAAGCCGACTGGAATAAATCTACTTCACTATTCGAAAGCGATTATGTAGACGGCTTTGCAAGTGGAAATACGATAGACGACGTAGAACAATCGTTGCTTACAAATACCATTTATACACACTATCACCTTAGTATTCCAAACGATAAATGCCGTCCAAAACTTTCTGGTAATTATCTGCTTACAATCTACGATGAAGACAACAACGAGGTGATAAGAGCATGTTTCATGGTAAAAGAACCTCTAATGCGATCAATGGGCGTAGGATTGAATATTATAACCAATACCGATGCTACCATAAACACAGCACATCAGCAGGTGGAAATGGAACTAAAGTACAATAGTTACAACGTAACGAACCCGCAAACACAGCTAAAGACCGTGTTGTTACAGAACAAACGATGGGACAATGCACGATGGAATGTAAAGCCACAATACGTTATGAGCGATGGATTGCGGTGGAGTCACAACGTAAACTACATCTTTTGGGCGGGCAACGAATACAGAAAGTTCGAGATTTTGTCTACTGATGTAGCCTCAACGGGTATCGAACGCATTAGATGGGACGGCAAAAACTTTCACGCTTACCCCTATATTGCATTGCCAAGGCCTAACTATCTGTACGATGAAGACGCAAACGGAGCGTTCTTAATACGTAATTCAGATAACAATAATGTCAATACTGAAAGCGATTACATGCTGGTTCATTTCCAATTAAGTTGTCCACAGCTTAGCAAAGGCGATGTTTATGTAAACGCTGATTGGACTTATGACAGGTTTTTACCGCAATATAAATTAGCTTACGATAATGAATCGAAAAGCTATCAGGCTGTTATTCCACTGAAATTGGGCTATTACAGCTATCAATACGTAGTGTTGAACGAAAACGGAAAGACTGAAATTATGCCAACGGAAGGTAGCTACTATCAAACCGAAAACTCATACCAAACGCTGGTTTACTATCGTGAGCCAGGCGGAAGAACCGATAAGTTGGTGGGATATACATCGGTTAAGTTTAAAATAAGATAGGCTGGAGCAACTGATGCAGACTCTTCCGCTGCACGATTTAACAATCAATATATATGAAAAGACTTTTATTTGCATTTATGGCATTAGCATTAAGCAGTCTGGGAGCAATGGCTCAGAATAAAGATATAACTATAAAATTGGTAGAAACATCGGACGTTCATGGTTCGTTTTTCCCCTACGACTTCATCACGCGTAAGCCAAAAGCAGGGTCAATGGCAAGGGTTGCTACCTTTATAAAGGATTTACGACAGAAGCAAGGCGCAGAAAATGTGTATCTTTTGGATAACGGCGACATTCTGCAAGGGCAACCCATAAGTTATTACTACAACTATATTCAGACGCAGAAGGAAAACATTGCTGCCAGCGTATTAAACTTTATGAAGTACGATGCAAGTAGTGTTGGAAACCACGATATAGAGACTGGGCATGCTGTTTACGATAAATGGATACGCGAACTGAATTGTCCTGTAGTAGGAGCAAATATCATTGACACAGAGAAACAAAAGTCGTACGTGTTGCCTTACACTATTATTAAAAAGAAAAACGGTGTGAAGGTGGCAGTTGTAGGCATGCTTACACCTGCTATCCCTAACTGGTTGGAAGAGAATTTGTGGAGAGGTCTGCACTTCGAAGATATTGTTTCATCGGCAAAAAAGACAGTTGCTGCATTGCAGGCGAATGAGAACCCAGATGTTATCGTAGGACTTTTCCACTCTGGTTGGGACGGTGGCATTACGACTCCGAATTATGTTGAGGACGCTTCAAAGAAGGTTGCTGAAGAGGTAGACGGTTTTGATGTAGTGTTTTTCGGCCACGACCACAAACCACGCAATATTATTGTAAACAATAAAAATGGCAAAGAGGTGTTGTGTCTCGACCCTGCTAACAACGCACAAAAGGTAGCTGTGGCAACCATAACCTTATCGTCTGCAAAGAAAAATGCCAAAAATAGCAAACGATTTAATGTAATTAAGAAGTCGGGAGAGTTAGTAAATGTAAGAGATTTGACCATTGATGAGCCGTTTATGGCACATTTTGAGAACGAAATAAACGAAGTAAAGAGTTGGGCAAATACCGAAATCGGACGCTTTGAAAACACTATCAGCACGAAAGACTGCTTCTTTGGCAACTCAGCTTTCAACGATTTAATTCTTAATTTAGAGCTTCAAATCACGAAAGCAGATATTGCTTTCAATGCTCCTCTGGGCTTTAACTCAAGTATAAAAGCAGGTCCTATCACTGTAGGAGATATGTTTAGTCTTTATAAATACGAGAATCAACTTTACGTTATGAAGCTAACTGGCAAGGAAATCAAAGACTATTTGGAGATGAGTTATAACCTTTGGGCGAACACAATGAAGTCGGCTGACGACCATTTGCTATTGCTTTCGGAAGATACAAGGGACGATTCGCAACGCTTAGGCTTTAAAAACTTCTCGTTTAACTTCGATTCTGCTGCGGGAATAGACTATGAAGTAGACGTAACAAAGCCATATGGGCAGAAGGTAAACATACTAAAAATGAGCAACGGGCAGCCTTTTGACGAAACAAAATACTATAAGGTGGCTGTTAATAGTTATCGTGGTAATGGTGGAGGAGAGCTCCTTACAAAAGGTGCAGGCATTCCACAAGATCAACTAAAGAACCGTATTATATGGCGAAGCGACCTTGATCAACGCCATTATCTTATGGAAGAGATAAAGAAAGCAGGTACTTTGAATCCACAACCCAACAGCAACTGGAAATTCGTACCTACCGAATGGACTGAGAAAGCTGCCGCTCGCGACCGCAAAATACTATTTGGCGAATAAGCTAAAGCATTAGAAAAAGGAGAAAAGAATACCAAAATGAAGTGCTATTGGTTTGTATTTTGCAAGACCGACCTTGTGTTGGAAAAGACTGCAGCCGGCTATACAATACCACTATCAGAGGATTGTCCTGTTCCCTTGAAAGCATGGTCACAGGTATTAGAGATAGATTCGATGCCCGACGGAACAAGTGTAAAGGCGGTAAATATAGATGTGCCAATGACCGATAACCCCACTCTTGAAGTGTGTGGATTGCGCAACAGCTATTACAAACTATCGCAAACGCTTTATCAGAAAGCTGGAAAATGCTATGAATTGCTTTATTGGAACCAGAATACACAGTTCTGTGGCGTGTGCGGAGCACCGATGAAACTGCACATAACAATATCTAAACGCTGCACCAACTGCGGCAAAGAAGTTTGGCCACAGGTAGCAACAGCCGTCATTGTACTGATACATCGTGGCGAAGAAGTGCTATTGGTTCGAGCCAACAGCTTTAAAGATAACCACTACGGCTTGGTTGCTGGCTTCGTAGAGACTGGCGAAAGCTTTGAAGAAGCAGTGCATAGAGAAGTTGAAGAGGAAACTGGAATAAAGATAAACAATCTCCGTTACTTCGGTTCACAGCCGTGGCCGTATCCTTGCGGTATTATGGTGGGTTACAAAGCCGACTATGTTGAAGGCAAAATACACCTGCAAAGGAGTGAACTATCTAATGGAAGCTGGTTTAAGAAGGACAATCTGCCCAATCTTCCAGAGAAGTTATCAATTGCAAGAATGCTGATAGATGATTGGCTTGAAACTACAAAAGACAACAAATAATAATCAAAATACAAATTAAACATCTTATGAATCTTTTAGAAAAGACCTTAGGGTTCGACCCTAAAACAATGAAGTTGCGCACCGAAATGATAGCTGGTGTAACAACATTCCTAACGATGAGTTACATTTTAGCAGTGAATCCATCTATCCTTATGTCTACAGGTATGGACCAAGGAGCGCTCTTTACTGCTACAGCATTGGCTTCTGCGATTGCCACTCTTTTGTTGGCATTCATGGCAAAGTTGCCTTTTGCACAAGCACCATCAATGGGACTCAACGCATTTTTTGCCTATACGCTTTGCCAAGCAATGGGCTATTCGTGGCAAAACTCGCTCGCTATTCTCTTGATAGAGGGCATTGTATTTATCTTGATAACGTTTTTCAACGTGCGAGAGATGATCTTTAACGCTATTCCAAACAACCTACGCTATGCCATTTCTGCGGGAATCGGTATGTTTATTGCCTTCATCGGTCTTAAGAATGCCGGTATTATTGTATCGAAAGAAGGAACTTTTGTAGGCTTAGGTGCTTTCACTGCTCCATGTTTGCTGGGTATTTTCGCCACCTTACTTAGTGGAGTACTCATGGCACGTAACGTTAAAGGCGCATTGTTTTGGGGCATTATTATTACAACATTGATAGGAATACCATTGGGTGTTACCATTTTCCCAGATCATTGGTTGCCAGTTTCTGCACCTAAAGATATTTCGCCCATCTTCTGTGAGTTCGATTTCTCAGGCTTATTGAACCTCAAAACAGTGCTCGTTGTCTTCTCGTTGCTTATCGTTAATATCTTCGATACCATCGGAACACTTATGGGATTGGCTGAAAAAACAGGCATTGTACGTGAAGATGGAAGCATTCCACGTGTTAGCGAAGCTATGATGAGTGATGCTATAGGTACTACTTGCGGAGCCATGCTCGGTAGTTCTACGATCTCTACTTATATAGAAAGCGCTAGCGGTATAGCCGAAGGAGGTCGCTCTGGCGTAACTTCATTGGTTGTAGGTGCCATGTTTATTCTATCTTTATTCCTCGCTCCAGTCTTCCTTCTTATACCAAGTGCTGCCACAAGTGGTGCCCTTATTATGGTAGGTGTACTCATGCTTGACTCAGTAAAGAAGATAAACCTTAGTGATATGACCGAAGCTTTCCCAGCTTTCATAACAATGATAACGATGGTTCTGTGCTATTCTATCGCTGACGGCATTTGTTTAGGTATTTTGTCGTTCGTAGTTATGAAGCTTTGTACACATCGTTGGAAGGACCTAAACTGGACTCTCTGTATTCTATCTATCCTTTTTGTTCTCAACTTTGCGTTTGGATAAGAATGGATAAATAGGAGTAATTGAAATTCAAACTATCGAAATATTATAACGACAACGGCTCTGTATCTTTTATACAGGGTCGTTATTGTTTCTGTTGATATAGAAAAATACCAGCATATAGTAAAGTTTTTGGAGAAGGGTAGAGCTCTTTTCAAAGCTAAGAAACTGTAATAATTTACTGTATTTTATAGATGAAGAAATGTTATTAAAAATGTAAAGAATTTACAAAAGAGACAGTGTGGTGTAATAAACTGAATATCAGTGTGTTGTAAAAGAGCCTCTTTTACGTTGTAAAACAGGCTCTTTTATCGTGCAATAGTACCTGTTTTGCGTTGCAAAAGTACCTGTTTTTGAAAGTGAAATAATATCTCTTGAAATTACATAATTTTATTTTGACATTTTTGTAATACTATCTTGACTATTCAATCAGAGATTTGAGCTAAAACATTTTTAGGTATTTGTATGCGATAAATCTCTTTTTCTTAGTTTTATCAAGCATCTTTTTCACTATAAAAACTGATGTGTGGAATATTAAAACTTATATCTTTAGAAGCTTACAACATTTGTTGCCACCTGCAAGTAATGGGTAATAAGACAGTCAGTGTATTTTCAATGTGGTGCTTTACTGACAATGATAAGAGATAGAATCGGTTTTAGTTTTACTTATAACAATCCTTAAAATACTGATTTTTTTCGTTTTTAATGGTTTGTGTGTCGTTTTTATTTTGTACTTTTACAGCTTGAAATTAATACCGAAAGCTCTTAAAACGAAAATAAATGCCATTTACGGCGATTTTCGTTGAAAAGATAAGACTTGAGGGATGCGACTATAAAAGAAGATAAAAAAATAATATATAATGGACGAAAATCAAACAATAGACCAGGACCGAATTTTGAAAATAAACATTGAAGAAGAGATGAAGAGCTCTTACATCGACTATTCTATGTCGGTGATTGTGGCTCGTGCTCTTCCCGATGTGCGCGATGGTTTTAAGCCGGTACACCGCCGTATTCTTTTCGGAATGCGTGGAATAGGCAACTTTAGTAACCAACCTTACAAGAAATGTGCACGTGTTGTTGGAGAGGTACTGGGTAAGTACCACCCACACGGAGACTCTTCCGTGTACGGTGCATTGGTGCGTATGGGGCAAGAATGGAACATGCGCTACAAGCTTGTGGATGGACAAGGAAACTTTGGTTCTGTTGATGGTGACTCACCAGCCGCTATGCGTTATACAGAGTGCCGCTTAGCAAAGATGGGCGAGCATGTAATGGACGACATTGAGAAAGATACGGTTGATATGGTGAATAACTTTGACGATACGTTAAAGGAACCAGCTGTGATGCCAACCAAGATTCCGAACTTGCTTGTTAATGGTGGTAATGGTATTGCTGTAGGTATGGCGACAAACATTCCAACCCATAATTTGAATGAAGTTATAGATGGTTGCTGCGCATATATAGATAATCCAGAAATCACCGTTGATGAATTGATGCAGTATATACCAGCACCCGACTTCCCAACAGGTGCCTATATCTACGGATTGCAAGGTGTTAAGGACGCTTACGAAACTGGTAAGGGTCGTGTAGTAATGCGTGCAAAGGCAGAGATAGAAAGTGATGAACAGCACGATAAGATTGTTGTAACCGAAATACCATATGGCGTTAACAAGCAACAGCTGATTGAATACATTGCCGACTTAGTAAAGGAAGGTAAGTTGGAAGGTATTTCAAATGTAAATGATGAAACAGGACGTCAAGGTATGCGTATCGTAGTTGATGTGAAACGCGATGCAAATGCCAACATCATTTTGAATAAATTGTTTAAGATGACAGCCTTGCAGAGCTCGTTCTCTGTAAACTGTATTGCACTCGTAAATGGACGTCCACGTTTATTGAGCCTACAAGAGTGTGTGAAGTACTTTGTAGAGCATCGCAGTGACGTAACTATTCGTCGTACTAAGTTCGATTTGAACAAAGCAAAAGAGCGTGCTCATATTCTTGAAGGATTGCTCATTGCATGTGACAACATCGACGAGGTTGTGCATATTATCCGTGCAAGTAAAACACCAGCTGAAGCACAAACCAATTTAGAGAAGCGTTTTGAATTAGACGAACTACAGTCAAAGGCAATTGTAGATATGCGTTTGTCGCAGTTGACAGGTCTACGTATGGATCAATTGCATGCTGAATATGAAGAGTTGATGCAGACTATAAAGGATTTACAAGAAGTTCTTGATAATCCAGAACGCTGCAAAGAGGTGATGAAGGAAGAACTACAAGAGGTAAAGGAAAAGTATGGCGATTCTCGTCGTACAGAAATTATTCCAGACGAACATGAGTTTAATGCTGAGGATTTCTATCCTAACGACCCTGTAGTTATTACTATTAGCCATCTTGGATACATTAAACGCACTCCGCTTGCAGACTTTAAGGAACAGGCACGTGGCGGTGTTGGTTCGAAAGGTGCTCGTACAAGAGATAAAGACTTTACAGAATTCATATATCCAGCTACGATGCATCAGACGATGTTATTCTTTACAAAGAAAGGACGTTGTTTCTGGATGAAGTGTTACGATATTCCTGAAGGAGATAAAACATCAAAGGGACGTGCTATTCAGAATATGTTAGCACTTGATCCGGATGATAGTGTGAATGCATTCTTGCGTATTAAAGGATTGGACGATGAGGAATTCCTTGATTCACACTATGTAGTATTCGTAACAAAATGCGGTTTGGTTAAGAAGACATCGCTGCGCCATTATTCACGCCCACGTACTAATGGTGTCATTGCAATCAATATAAATGAAGGTGATGAAGTGGTAGACGTACGCTTAACGAATGGTCATAACGAACTTATTATAGCTAATCGTAATGGTCGTGCTTGTCGTTTCAACGAAGACGCAGTACGCACGATGGGACGTGTTTCTACTGGTGTGCGTGGAATGCGCCTAGATGAAGATGGAGATGATGCTGTTGTTGGTATGATTGTAGTTGATGATGCTGAAACCGAAACTGTAATGGTTGTATCGGAAGAAGGCTACGGAAAACGTTCTATTGTAGAAGACTACCGACTTACAAATCGTGGTGGTAAGGGTGTAAAGACCTTGAACATAACAGAGAAGACCGGAAAATTGGTTGCAATAAAGAATGTAACTGATGAAAACGACCTTATGATTATCAATCAAAGTGGTATTGTTATCCGTCTTTCAGTTGCTGAATGCCGTGTTATGGGACGTGCAACTCAAGGTGTTCGCCTCATAAATCTTGCAAAGAAGAATGATGTAATAGCATCAGTATGCAAAGTAATGAGTGCTGAAATAGAAGAACAAGTGGAAGAAGAAAGTCGTTCACAATGGAATAAAACGAACGAAGATTTTAAAAACGAACTTGTAGGAGGCAATGAAGAGGCTGTTGATAATAATGAAGAAACGGCTGCACCATCGGTTGATTTCGAATAAAACAGAGAGATATTTAAACGTTATTGAAGCATAGAATCAATAACTTGATAAAGAGTATTAATCTTTAAATTATAAACTAATATGAAAAAATTAATCTTGGCAGTGATGTTGTTAGTAGGTACATCTGCTGCATTTGCTGGTGACAGCGAACCATTGAAAGCGATTTTGAAGGCTCAGAGTTATGCTGAGGCTGCTAATCTGGTACAATCAACTTTAGACCAACTCGCAGGTAACGAGGAAAAGGCTAAGGCTTATAATCGTCTCTACGAATTGGCAATGAAGAAAGTAAATTATGAACAAGGCATTCAGCTTGAGAATGAGACTCAAAAGCAAATGGGTAAGGAAGGCAATAAACCTGTAGACGAAAAAGGACTCTACATGGCGTTAGGTGCTGCTTTCAATTCTGGTGTTGAGGCTATTAAGTTTGATAATATGCCAAACGAAAAGGGCAAAGTTAAGCCAAAGTTCTCTGCTTTGGTTGAACGTGTTTATAAACTTCGTAACGATCTTATCAATGGCGGAGTTTACTATCAAGGAAAAGATGATAAAATGGCATACAAGTATTTGGCAGAGTACGTTGAGTCTGCAGATTATCCTGCATTCGTTAAGTTTAAGGACCAAGACCAAAACTTGTCAGAAATAGCTTACTTTGCAACTGTTTATGCTTATCAAAATAATGATTTTGCTAAGGCGTCAAAGTATATTGAATATGCTATGAATAATAAAGAACGTGCAAAGGAAGTACAAAACTTGAAGCTCGCAATCATGGGTTCACAATTGAAGACACGTCAGGATTCTCTTGCATACGTTAACAAGCTTGCATCTATCTATGAGCAAGACCCAACAAATGATGCACTTCTTTCAACATTGGCGTCTACTTATAACTCACTAGGTATGGGTGATAAGGCTATGCAAATTATTGATAACCACCTAGCTAAAGACCCTAACAATTACAGTGCACTTGTATTGAAAGGTCAGTTTGAAAGCATTAAGAAGAACTATGATGGTGCTGTTGAAGCATTAAAGAAGGCTTTACCGTTGGCAAGTGACGAAAGTGCACAGATTGCTATCAATGCTTCAATCGGCCAATGCCTCTTCTATAAGGCCCAAGAGCGTGTAATGGCAGTTAAGAATCTGACCAAGGAAGCACGCGAGCAGTTTAACATTGTTTACAATGAAGCTATTTCTTATTTAGAAAAAGCTAAAGCACTTGATACAGGCAAACAAAATAAGAGCTTGTGGGCATATCCTCTTTACGGAAGTTACTACTTTGTTAAGGGAGCTACAGCACCTGAAACAAAGGCACTCGCTGCTGACGCAGGTTACTCAGAATAATTTATAGTTTCCCCCTTATTGGCATCTTTGCATGCTAATAAGGGGGAAATCTTTTTAAATTCCTATTTTAGATATCCTCTTTTAATTTTTATTTAAAAATATTGTGAATGGGTACTGAACTAAAAATAGGATGTGTATAATTAATATTTATGCTTATGAGGAAGTACATAACTTTTATTTTATTTTTATCTTTTTGTTTCTTGTCAGTACAAGCGCAAGATAATAAAGCAGAAGCGATAAAGTTTAATAAGCAGGCTCAAATTGCTTATCATCGAGTACAAATAAATACGAATAGGGATTCGCTCACTATTTACCGAGCAGTGGTAGATGGAACAATATATTCGCTAAAATGCGATGAATTCGATCGAATGCCTAATCGTAAAGGAAAAGTGAAGCCAGAATTTGAGGAGGAGAATAAACTACGTATAAGAACATTGTATCCAATGTTGATAGATGCTGGTCAGTTCTTGTTAAAGAGTAGCTATACAAAAACTGAAGGGCAGAAGGCTTTAGAACTTTATTTGAACTCAAGAAAGAATCCAATGGTAGCAGATATACCAGATGAAAGTGGTATAGCAGCATATTATTTAGCTTATGATTATTTAAAAATAAGGAATTTCAGATTGGCAGAAAAATATTCGGATATAGCTTTAGAATATGAAGAAACGGCGCAAGCATCAGTAGAGGTGAAAGCTGAATGTATGCGTGAACAAATGAAAAATGCTGAAGATTCGTTGCAATATCTTACTGTTCTTGCAAAGTTATATGAGACAGAACCTACTAATCCTAAATATTTTTCATGGATAATGAAGTTCTATCAACATTCTACAGCGCGCTTTAATATAGAGAGTTTCATAGATTACCAACTTGTAAATAACTCGAAATCATCTGTTCCGTGGATTCTAAAAGGAGAAATTGCCATGCAGGCTGGTAGATGGGATGAAGCTATAGAGGCTTATAAACAGGCTGATGAACTTTCACCTGACCTTATTCCTATAGCATTCAATATAGGGGTATGTCTGAATATGCGAGGAATTGAAATAAGGAATGAGGTGTTAGAAAAGCAGAAAAAAGGAGAACTGATATCTGAAAATGATTATATGATGTATTTTGCTGATGCGCGAAACTATCTTGAAAGAGTGAAGGCTAAAGACCCGCGACGCAATAAAGTGGATTGGGTAAACCCTTTATTTATGGCTTATACATTGCTTGGCGATAAGATAAAAGCACAAGAATTGGAAACACTGATTAATAAATTGAAGAAGTGATAAGGAATAATTTGAAGAAGACGATATTACTTTTACTCATATTTTGTCCGTTGTTAGTATTTGCACAAAAGAAGCAGATAGCTGCAGCACGAGATTTACTTAAGGCTGGCAAAGAATTAAAGAAGGCTGAGAAGTCCATGCGAACTTTATTGGAAGACTCTGTCGATCGCACAAATATAAAAATTTGGGTTGTGCTTTGCGATATTTTAATAAAACAATATGAGCAAGGTAATGAGAAATTATATTTAAAGCAGAAATACGATACAGCTGCTTTCTTTTCTGTAACAAAACGAATGTATGAGACAATGGCGAGTTTTGACTCTATTGATGCTCGCTTATATACACCTACTCCTGTACGTCCTAAGTATCGGGAAAGGCATGCGCAGCTACTTAATTCTATTCGGCCGAATTTGTTTAATGGAGGTACATACTTTATTCATACAAAGGATTATCAAACTGCTTATGAATATTTTGATAGCTATATAAAAAGCGATAAGCAGTCTCTCTTTACAGGTTATGACTATGAACATAAAGATGTGTTGATGCCACATGCTGCCTATTGGGCAATGTATTGTGGATATAAATTGAAAGATACAGAGAAAACCATGCGTCATTTGCGATTAGCAGAACGTGATACGTCAATGTTGAACTTTGTAAGACAGTATGAAGCTGATGCTTATTTGGTACAGAAAGATACTATAAAGTATGTAAAAGCCTTGCAAGTAGGTTTCAAAGAGTATCCGAACTTTGCGTTTTTCTTTCCCCGTTTAGTGGAGTACTATGCCAAGAAAGGCGACAATGAAATGGCACTTCGTATAACAGAAGATGCGTTAAAAGCTGACTCTACAAGTGTATTATTTCGTTTTACAAAAAGTACAGTATTGCTAAATTTAGGACGTTATAAAGAATGTATAGACATCTGTCTACAGATTATAAAAGAAAACGATAAATTTGCTGATGCTTTTTGTAATATAGGATTGGCTTACTTCGATCAGGCCATTGAGTTAGCTAAAGTACAACACAGTCGTTCTAATAGAACGAAGATAATAAAGCTATATGAAACAGCAATGCCTTATCTTGAGCGTTATAGAAAGATGGCACCAAAAGCAAAAGATAAATGGTTAGCCCCACTATATACCATTTATCTGAATTTGAATATGGGAAAAGAGTTTGATGAAATAGATAGATTACGAAATGGAGATAAATAAAATAATAGAGAAGTTGGGAATAGAACTAAACCCGATGCAAGAAGCTGTTTCAGAAGCTTTTTTACGTTCTAACAAAGATATTATAGTGCTGTCCCCAACGGGGTCAGGAAAGACTTATGCTTACCTATTACCCTTGATACAATTGTTAGATGTCGCAATTGATGAGGTTCAAGCAGTAGTCGCGGTTCCTGGGCGAGAATTAGCTAAGCAGTCGGCTAATGTGGTTCTAGATATGAAATCGGGCTTAAGACCTATGGCAGTTTATGGTGGTAGACCTACGATGGACGAACATCGAGAAATGCGCAGTATCAAGCCTCAAATTCTTTTTGCCACTCCAGGTAGATTAAATGATCATCTTGATAAAGGCAATTTAATAACTGAAAGTATTAAATGGCTTATAATCGATGAGTTTGATAAATGTTTGGAAATGGGGTTTCAAGATGAAATGAAGGAAATTGTTGATAAGTTACCTCTAGTAGAACGTCGTATTTTACTTTCAGCCACCGAAGCTGAGTCTATTCCAAAGTTTGTCAACATGGGGAGAAGTATACGAATTGACTATCGTGACAATGAAGAGAAGGTTCCCAATCGTGTTCAACTATTTATCGTTCGTAGCCTAGAAAAAGATAAGTTAGAAGTACTTTCTAACTTATTAAAGTGTTTAGAAGATAAAAGTAGCATTGTTTTCTTAAACTATCGTGATGCTGTTATCCGTACAGCTTCATATCTAAAAGAAGAAGGTTATACAGTTTCCATGTTCCACGGAGGATTGGCACAGAAAGAGCGTGAAGCAATGTTATATCTTTTTGCAAATGGTTCGGCCAACATATTTGTAAGCACAAACTTGGGAGCAAGAGGTTTGGATATTCCTGATGTAGACAATATTATTCATTACCATCTACCCGAGAATGATGACGAATACGTACACAGGGTGGGTAGGACTGCGCGTTGGGATAAGCAAGGAAAAGCATTTTTCGTGATTGGGCCAGAGGAAAAACTTCCAGAATATGTTCAACAGAAAGTAGAAACAATGGAACTTCCTAAAATACTGCCTACTATAAAGCCTGCTCGTATGACCACATTATATATAGGTAAGGGTAAGAAAGATAAAATATCTAAAGGTGACATAGTGGGCTTTTTGTGTAAGAAAGCGGGATTAAAGCAAACCGAGATAGGTAAAATAGATGTTATGCCACGTTTTACTTACGTTGCCGTTCCCCGTATACGAATATCTCAAATTCTGAAAATGACTAAAGGAGAGAAAATAAAAGGGATAAGTACCGTTGTGGAAGAGGTTCGGTAGTACCAGTGTTATAATGTTGGGTAATTTGTAGTTTGTTGGTAAAAAGGAAAAAAATCATAATAAAATATATTGTGAAAATATGCTTAAATATTTGTCCATATCAAATAATTTCTTTAATTTCGCAAACGTATGATTAAGTCTATACACACTTTTAGAAAATAACAATAATATAATAAATAAGTTCAACTAAAAAATTAATATCATCATGAAGAAGTACAATTTTGGTGCTGGTCCATGTATCCTTCCACGTGAAGTAATCGAAAAAACAGCAAGTGCTATCTTAGATTTTAACGAAATTGGTCTTTCAATTGCTGAAATTAGCCATCGTTCAAAGGATTTCCAACCAGTTTTGGACGAAGCTGTGGCTTTGGTAAAGGAAGTTTTAAATGTTCCTGAAGGCTATTCAGTGCTTTTCTTGGGTGGTGGTGCATCACTTGAGTTTTGCATGATTCCTTTCAATTTCTTGGTAAAGAAGGCTGGCTATTTGAATACTGGTGTTTGGGCAAAGAAGGCAATGAAGGAAGCTAAGTTGTTTGGAGATGTTGTTGAAGTTGCCTCATCAGCAGATGAGAACTATACATACCTTCCAAAGAACTTCGATGTTCCTACAGATTTGGATTACTTGCACGTAACAACCAATAACACAATTTATGGTACAGAGTACCACAAAGATTTGGACGTACCAGTTCGTATGATTGGTGATATGTCTTCAGACATTTTTAGTCGTCCAGTAGATGTTTCTAAGTACGATTGTATTTATGGTGGTGCGCAGAAGAACCTCTCTATGGCTGGTGTTACATTCCTTATTATTAAGGACGAAGTTCTTGGTCGTGTACAGCGCGAAATACCAACAATGTTGGATTATCGTACACATATCAAGAAGGGTTCTATGTTCAATACTCCTCCTGTAGTACCAATCTACACAGCAATGGAGAATCTCCGTTGGATTAAGGCTAATGGTGGTGTAGTAGCAATGGAAAAACTTGCTAAGGAGCGTGCTGATATTGTTTATGGCGAAATCGACCGCAATAAGTTGTTCCGTGGTACAGTTAAGTGCGAGGAAGACCGTTCATATATGAATATTTGCTTCGTTCTCAACGATGAGTACGCTGAACTTCAAGATGAATTCTTCAAGTTTGCAACTGAAAGAGGTATGGTTGGTATCAAGGGACACCGCGATGTTGGTGGTTTCCGTGCAAGCTGCTACAACGCAATGACAGTTGAAGGCTGCAAGGCTCTTGCTGAAACAATGAAGGAATTTGAAGCTAAGCACTAATTAAAGATATTAAAGCAAATGCACGGATAGACCCATAAAAGGTTATATCCGTGTAATTGCGTTATAAAAATTTATTACTATGAAGGTTTTAATTGCAACAGAAAAACCATTCGCAGCAGCAGCTGTTGAGGGTATCAGAAAGGAAATAGAAGGTGCAGGACACGAACTCGCACTTTTAGAAAAATATACAGAAACAGCTCAGTTGTTGGATGCAGTCAAAGATGTTGACGCTCTTATCATTCGTTCAGATAAGGCTACTGCAGAAGTATTTGACGCTGCAAAGAACTTGAAGATTGTAGTTCGTGCAGGTGCAGGCTTTGATAATATTGACCTTGCTGCAGCTACTGCACACAACGTTGTTGCTGAAAATACTCCAGGTCAGAACTCAAATGCAGTTGCTGAACTTGTTTTGGGTATGCTCGTTTATGGCGCACGCAACTTCTACAACGGCAAGAGTGGTTCTGAATTGATGGGCAAGAAGCTCGGTATCCTTGCATTTGGTAATGTTGGTCGCAACGTTGCTCGCATTGCTAAGGGCTTTGGCATGGAAGTTTATGCTTACGATGCATTCTGTCCAAAGGACGTTATCGAAGCTGCTGGTGTTAAGGCTGTTGATAACCAAGAGGCTTTGTTCGAAACTTGCGACATCGTTTCTCTCCACATTCCTGCAACTCCTGAAACAAAGCAGAGCATCAACTACGCTCTCGTAAACAAGATGGCTAAGGGCGGTACCCTTATCAACACTGCTCGTAAGGAAGTTATCAACGAACCAGAACTCATCAAGTTGATGGGCGAACGCGAAGACTTGAAGTTCATTACCGACATCAAGCCAGACGCAGACGCAGAGTTCGCTAAGTTTGAAGGTCGTTACTTCAGCACACCTAAGAAGATGGGAGCTCAAACAGCTGAAGCTAACATCAACGCTGGTATTGCAGCAGCAAAGCAAATCAATGCTTTCTTCGCTACTGGCGATACTAAATTCCAAGTAAATAAATAATATTTAAACCCATATTGCAGATTATTAGGAACTATGCTTATATAACAGCAAAAGCCCTGATAGTCTGCTTTTATTTTATATCTACAATATATTATGGCAATAGTAAAACCATTTAAAGGTGTTCGTCCTCCAAAGGAGTTCGTTGAACAAGTAGAAAGCCGTCCATACGACGTATTGAATTCAGAGGAAGCACGCGAAGAAGCTAAGGGCAACGAAAAGAGCCTTTATCATATCATTAAGCCTGAAATCGACTTCCCAGAAGGCACAAGCGAATACGACCCACGTGTTTACGAAAAGGCTGCTGAGAACTTCAAGATGTTCCAAGACAAGGGTTGGTTGGTACAAGACGACAAGGAACAATACTATATCTATGCTCAGACTATGAACGGCAAGACACAGTATGGTATCGTTGTCGGTGCTGCTTGCCAGGACTACGTAGACGGTGTTATCAAGAAGCACGAGCTTACACGCCGCGACAAGGAAGAAGACCGTATGAAGCACGTTCGTATAAACGATGCCAACATCGAGCCTGTATTCTTCGCTTATCCTGATAATCCAGTGTTGAAGGAAATAACTACTCGCTACGCAGCTACTACTCCAGAATACGACTTCATCGCTCCTATCGATGGTTTCGGTCATAAGCTTTGGGTAGTTTCTGACGATAAGGACATCAAGACCATCACTGAAGAGTTTGCAAAGATGCCAAGTCTTTACATTGCAGACGGTCACCACCGTTCAGCTGCTGCAGGTCTTGTAGGTGGCGAAAAGGCAAAGGCTAATCCAAACCACACAGGAAAGGAAGAGTACAACTACTTTATGGCAGTTTGCTTCCAAGCATCTGAGCTTACCATCCTCGATTACAACCGTGTTGTTAAGGACTTGAATGGTATGACACCTGCTCAGTTCCTCGAAGCATTGAACAAGAACTTCATTGTTGAGAAGAAGGGGGCTGCTATTTATAAGCCAGCTGCTTTGCACGAGTTCTCACTCTATTTGGAAGGTGAATGGTACTCTCTCACAGCCAAGGAAGGTACATACGACAACAACGACCCTATCGGTGTACTCGACGTTGATATCTCAAGCCGTTTAATTCTCGACGAACTTCTCGATATCAAAGACTTGCGTTCAAGCGATCGTATCGACTTTGTAGGCGGTCTTCGTGGTCTCGAAGAACTCAAGAAGCGTGTAGATAGCGGTGAAATGAAGATGGCTTTGGCACTCTATCCTGTTTCTATGCAGCAGATTATGGATATTGCTGATAGCGGAAAGATTATGCCTCCTAAGGCTACTTGGTTCGAACCAAAGCTCCGTTCAGGTCTTATCATTCACAAGCTTTCATAAGTTTATGACATTATAAGCCAAATTCTAACAAATCCACATTAGGGTAGAAGCATTACAATAAAGTTCTACTTAATGTGGATTTTTGCTTTTAGGAGTTTGCCTTAATATCAATATTCTATCAAATTTATTTAATGACAGATAAGTACAAGACTGTACATAAGAACACAATAGGCGAGGGGTTTTATTCCGAAAAGAGGAGTAAATTCCTCGCCTTTGTGCATCATATAGACTCTGCGGAGGAAGCTTTAGAGATAATAAAGCACTATAAGAAGAAGTATTATGATGCCCGTCATTGTTGCTACGCTTATCGTTTAGGTGCAGATGGAGCAGAATTTCGTGCTAATGATGATGGTGAACCATCATCAACGGCAGGGAAACCCATTCTCGGCCAGCTTGTTAGCAACGAAATTACAAATGCTTTGATTTGTGTTATCCGTTATTTTGGAGGTGTGAAACTCGGTACCAGTGGTCTCATTGTTGCCTATCGTGAAGCAGCTTCAGACGGTATTGCACATTCACAGATAGAAGAAAAGTTTGTAGAACAAATTGTTCGATACACCTTTTCTTATCCAATGATGAACGATGTTATGAAGATTGTGAAGGAAATGAATGCCAATATCGTTGAACAAAACTTTGATAATACTTGCGAAATCGTTCTTTCCATTCGCCAATCGCTTGCCGACCAACTTGAAACACGACTAAAAAAACTTTCGTTTGCTTGATTTAAGTCGTTTGCATGCGCCTATTTATTTGTTATAAATGCACTTATTTCGATAGTAAACGTACTTCAGAAAGCAACAGCTTTCAACTCTTTTATTTGTATAAATTCTTGTTCTTTACTACCTTATCACTTCTTTCTATTTCATATTTTATCCTCTTTTGCTAATCGTATCAATAAAGTACGACAATCGAAAAAGGCAATAAGAAGTTTCTTTGCGTTTTGTATAATATTTCGTATATTTGCCAAAGAAAACGAAAATACTATGGTAAGACAGAAAAAGAGCCCTCTCCACGTAACCATATATCCATCAAATTTCAATGGCAAAAATGGGAACAGAATGCTTTACGTATCTTCTAACACCCATGATGAAATAACCATTGACGAGCTTGATGCCCTATGCCATGAATACGAAAGTCTGCCTAAAGGCTATGTCTCACGTTGTTTTGATGCACTGATACACATTATTCCCCAGTTGATAGGCGAGCATAAGCGAGTTCATACTCCACTTGGTAGCTTTTACATTAAGCCTCAACTGGCGCGTACTATGACCGATGACGAGAAAGTTATATCCTCCGATATTAGTCTTAGCGGAATAGATTTCCGTCCTACAAAGGCATTTCGAGAGGCTGTAGAAAGCCAGTTTCAAAGCATAGAGATAGACCGTCGCAAGCATGCAATGTCAGTGGAATACTACAGCCAACGTAACGAATCGTTGGAAAATTGCCTTTCTGCTGATAAGGGTGGAAATCGGTTTGTTACGATTGAAGAGTACCGCCGAGAAACAGGTCTTAGTTATAAGACATCGAAAAAGTGCCTCGATATGATGACCGAAGGCGACAATCCAATCCTCCGTAAAACCCGTATAGGGCATACAAACGTTTATACTGAGGTATAAGAATATTTTTTTTCGTTTTAAAATCCTACTTATTACACCAATATTTCCTGCGTAGTATGAGATATATTCCTACGTAGAAAATATTCTTTTCCTATAGCTTTCCAACTTATTTTTCGCTTATTTTGCCTCGTAATTTAAGTACTATTACCTTGTCAATTCCTATTTTTTACGTTGCGGAACAAGTTGAGTAACAAGCCACAACCCCATTAACCAATTCTGAATATATTCGAATCAAAGATATAGAATAATCTGTATAATGCGCTTATACAAGTAAGAAGTGCTGCAATAAGGTTACGTGTACTGCCAAAATCCCACTATTATATCGTTTGTTATGCGATGCTTGTATAAGTACATTGCACCATATCCGAGAATGTAATTCCCCGTAATCACTCCATCAGGATAGTAGTCTTCGTCTATCTGAAGTAAGAAATCGAACCCTTCTTCCTTTAGTTTCTCAAAGTAATAGTCCTCATCTTGTATCAGCTGTGGGCTCTTAGCACAAGTAATAAAGCCGAACTCATCGTCTTCAACCTGCTCAAATCCAACAATAGAAGATTTACGAAGTCCTTCCAAAGTATAGGAATCATTGTTACTTTCCTCTGAAAATGAATGTTCAAAAACCTTCATCGAGCAGTTAGGATAGATATTATTATCAATCATTGTGTCGTAACTTTCAGGCACAAAGATAGATAAGTATTCGTTTTTAGCATTTGGATTTTCAATCGTTAGAAAGTATTTGTAATGCTTTAAGTCCTCTGTATCTTTTAAGAAACAAATAGGAATATTTCCTCCAATCCTGCCTATTCCACTGCAAGACACATCTGAAGAGATGTTCGCAATCTTATTCATAGTGAGCTATATTTAATTTTCTTTTATTCGTTAGCAATCATCTTTTAGTGTAAACCTATGATGGTGAAAGTTGTAAATGGCAAAGACAAACTATTTTTACAAGGGTGTTGGCATCGTCTATGGTTTGATTTGAAACTATGATGTAAGTTGTTCTGTATCATATTTTTGACAATTTAGAAACGCATATCCGCTTATTCTGACCCTGAAAAGTCAATTGCCTCCTTGATTACATAAAACTCTTTGTGCTCTTTTGGCAATGAATCTATTAGCTTTTTAAACTCCATATCCCCCAAGATACACCTATAATCGTCTAACATAACGTCTAAATTACCCTTGAATTTTGCTTTTAGTTGAGGGTCTCCTTGTAGGTAAAACAAGTTGATATACCTTTTAGCCTCATCAGCATTTGCATGTAACAGCAGTTCAAAAGCCTTCGCTTCAAAAAAAGAATCGTTGATAATAGAAAGTAAAGCAGCAGAATCTGCACTATTAGCAGCCTTATTTATCTCAACATTTGACAAGCAATCTTGTAGCTTTTCCCTGCTTTCAAGATACTGTTTTATAGCTAATCTTAGTTCTTCCATTGCTTCTATATATTACCATTATTTATTATTCTATTTTTAAGAAACCTGCTGCAAAGATACCATTTCTTTCGTAATATCAAATAAGGCAAGTTTACTAATTTAGCAAACTTATTCAAATAGACTTAAAAGATAAGTTGCTAAGAATTAAATAATCAGGAAAAATTCAGTACCTTTGCCCTCGAAATGCACAAAGAAAATAGAACATCGTGCACTTCTCAACACCTTTATTTATAAATAAGAACTATTTAAGATAAGACAAATGGACTGGAAGAAACTGCAGAATGGCTCGGATATTAGAGGCGTAGCACTCGAAGGAATAGAAGGCGAAAGCGTAAATCTTACCAACGAAGTAACAACTGCTTTGGCACAAGCATTCGTTGCTTGGTTGGGCGAAAAGAATGGAAAGACGGCTCAAACAATAGCTGTCGGTAGCGATTCACGTATTTCCAGCCCTGCACTTTGTAAGGCCTTTGCCGATGGAGCCGCCGCTGTTGGTGCAACAGTGCTTAGTTTTGGCATGGCATCAACGCCAGCAATGTTCATGGCAACAGTTGATGAGCAGCTTCGTGCAGATGGTGCCGTTATGGTAACAGCAAGCCATTTGCCTTGGAATAGAAACGGATTGAAGTTCTTTACAGCCAAAGGTGGATTGGAAAAAGCAGACATTGCACGCATCTTAGAGCTTGCACCACAGTTCATGGGTGCCGAAAAGAAAGGCAATGGCGAGGTAAAAGCCGTTGATTTTATGGCTACTTACTGCGACATACTTGCCAATTATATACGCCGTGGTGTGAATAATGGCGACCAACCATTGCAAGGTATGCACATCATAGTAGATGCAGGCAATGGCGCTGGTGGCTTTTTTGCTAACAAAGTGTTGAAGTCTTTGGGAGCCGATACAACAGGAAGTCAGTTCCTTGAACCCGATGGTCATTTCCCAAACCATATCCCTAACCCAGAAAACAAAGAGGCAATGGCTTCTATTTGCAAAGCCGTTGTAGAACATAAAGCCGATTTAGGTATTATCTTCGATACCGATGTAGACCGCTCTGCAATTGTAGATAGAACAGGAAAGTCTATCAACCGCAATGCACTTATCGCATTGATATCAGCCGTAATATTGCGCGAACACCCTGGAAGCACTATCGTTACCGACTCAGTAACGTCAGACGGCTTGGCAAAGTTTATTGCCGACCGCAACGGAAAGCATCATCGCTTCCGCCGTGGATACAAGAATGTCATTAATGAATCGCTCCGTTTGAATGCGAACGGTGAAGAATCGTGGCTCGCAATAGAGACTTCTGGACACGCCGCACTACGCGAAAACTACTTCTTAGACGATGGAGCGTATCTTGTAGCAAAGCTAATTGTTGAGGCAGCATGCTTGCGCAAGGAAGGAAAAGAGCTTCAAAACCTTATCGCCGACCTGCAACAACCTGTTGAAAGCAAGGAAATACGCTTTAAAATTGGTATCAATGACTTTAAAACTTACGGCGAACAGGTGTTGGAACACATTAAGATGGCAGCAGAAAAAGAGCAAGATTGGCAGCTGGTATCGCCTAACCACGAAGGTGTGCGCATCGCTTGTAAAGGAGGAGAAGAGCAAGGTTGGTTCTTGCTTCGCCAGTCTTTACACGACCCAGTGTTGCCTTTGAATATCGAATCGAATGTAGAAGGAGGTGTCAATCGCATCACCGAGCGAGTTCTTAGCTTGCTCTCCGACTTTAAAGCATTAAAGCAATAATATACGAAATGAAGGTAAGAGTAGTTTCAGCACGCCTTGAGCAGTCAGCCGTCATAGCCGAAATGATAATGGAAGCTATGAATCATGAATGCTGTCAATGGTTTGCAGGACCGCAACATACGTTAGACGACTTCTTCAATCTGATGAAAAAGCTCGTCGAACGTACCGATTCTCAATACTCTTACCTTAACACCCTTGTCGCCATAACGCCCGAAGATGAAGTTATTGGCGTATGTGTCAGCTACGATGGAAGTCAGTTACACACGCTTCGCAAGGCATTTATAGAGGGAGCAAAGGCTACTTTCGGTCGCGATTTCTCCGATATGCCAGACGAAACAGCGGCAGGCGAACTTTACATCGACTCGCTTTGTGTAAGAAAAAAACATCGCGGTAATGGCATAGCCAAGCTGTTGCTACGTGCAACAATAGAAAAAGGTAAACGCATGAACCTACCTTCAGGGCTGTTGGTAGATACAAATAACCCTGAAGCAGAAGCTCTTTACAACGTAGTAGGCTTTGTTTACAAAGACGATAACCAATGGGGTGGCCACACTATGCGCCACATGGTATATGCATTATAATGAGTATGAAGTAACAGAAGAATTAAAATTGTAGTTATGAGATTATTGTCATTAACTTTACTTCTAGCCCTTGGAGTTGGCACAAAAGCAGAAACAACACAGAAAGATTCTATTCAAACCATCAAAGGAGTAGAGATAACAGCGCGCTTAACACAGCGTGAAATCGTTCCAGCACAAAGCTTAAAGAGCATAGAACTGCAACGTCTCAATAGTCAGTCGGTGGCCGATGCTCTTCGATATTTCTCTGGTATTCAGCTAAAAGACTATGGTGGAGTAGGTGGAATCAAGACAGTGGATATCCGTAGTATGGGTACGCACCACTTAGGCATATTCTATGACGGCATAGAACTTGGCAATGCGCAGAACGGACAGATAGATCTTGGACAATTTTCGCTCGACAATATCGACGAGATATCGCTCTATAATGGACAAAAAAGTGCTATTTTTCAGCCAGCATCCGACTTCGGAAATGCTGGTAGCGTGTATATTCGAACACGCAAACCCCGTTTTACTGATGGCAAAACCTATAATTTAAAGTTGAAAGCAAAGTATGGTTCGAGCGATTTGGTGCGCCTTTCTGCTTTGTGGGAACAACGTCTTTCGTCTGCTGTCTCTACTTCGCTGAATGCCGAACATCTTACTTCAAGTGGTAAATACAAATTCAATTATCGCCGTGTAACACCAAGTGGAGATGTTGCTTACGACACAACAGCAATACGTCAGAATGGTGATATACGTGCAGACCGTGTCGATTTCAATGTAAATGGTATCTTGCAACGCGGCTATTGGAACACAAAAGTTTACTTCTACAATAGCCAACGCGGCATTCCTGGAGCCATTGTGAATAACGTTTGGCGCAGAGGAGAACGACAAGGCGACCTCAATTTCTTTGTGCAAAATCGTTTTCAAAAGGATATTACCGATCGTTTCTCAACACAATGGTTGGCTAAATATGCCTTTTACCGCACGCATTATATAAACAAAGATACTACACAGCTACCTGCCGATAATCGTTTCTGGCAGCAAGAGTTCTATCTTTCTTCTGCCAATGCCTACGAAATATTGCCCAACTGGAGTGCTTCTATAAGCTATGACTTCCGTTGGAACAAACTCAATGCAGATACTTATCGCTTTGTTTTCCCCACACGCTTTTCTAATTTGATAAGTCTTGCCACTGCTTTTGAAGCTCGTTTCATACGTATTCAAGGTTCAGTGCTGGCTTCGTTCATACACGATAAACTCCATCCTAAGACTAGTTTAATGAACGGAATGAAGGCAAAAGATAACATAACTAAAGTCACTCCTGCACTCTTTATTGACTTCCCGTTGGTTGATAAGTATGAAAACGGTGTATCAACAAAGTTCTCTCTGCGCACGTTTGCTAAGCGTAGCTTCCGTATGCCAACGTTTAACGACCTGTATTACACCGATTTGGGAAATTCAAACTTAAAGCCAGAGAGTGCAATGCAGTACGATTTCGGCATGGTTTTCAGTAAACAATACAACCAACAAGGCATTGTTCGTAACTTGTATTTGCAAGCTGATGGATATTATAACACCATACACGATAAGATTATAGCATACCCTAAAGGACAGCAGTTCCGCTGGACAATGCTTAATTTGGGCCGAGTTCACATTACAGGAGTAGATGTTATGGGCTCTATAACGCTTAAACCGCTAGCTTCAGATTTCTTGATTACAGGTCGTTTACAGTACACCTATCAAGATGCAAGAGATGTTACTTATCCTTCTGATAGCTTTTATAAGCATCAGATTCCGTACATTCCGTACAACAGTGGGTCGGCTATTGTAAACCTTGCGTACCATAACTGGACACTTAATTATAGCTTTATCTATTCGGGAAAGCGTTATAATCAGCAAGAAAACATACCGAACAACTATATGCAACCATGGTATACGAGCGACGTAAGTCTGCAATACGACTTCAAAGCGTTCGGTTCTAAGTGCAGAGCATTGCTAGAAATAAACAACATTCTTGACCAAAAATACGACGTTATCCTCAATTATCCAATGCCAGGCATTAACGGTGTGATTGGATTACAAGTAGAATTATAATAAAAGAGATTAACTAAAATGAAATTAAAACATATTCTTTATGGCTCATTGGTAGTTCTTTTAGCTGCCTCTTGCCGCGAAGACGATATCATTATCTACCCTTCTGAACACAGTATAGGCGAAGAAACGAAAACGAAATACGCAGGTCTTTACATCTTAAACGAAGGAAATATGGGGTCTAATAAGGCTACATTAGACTTCTTAGACTTAGATTCTGGAAAGTATTATCGCAATATCTTCCCCTCACGCAACCCAAATCAGATTAAAGAACTGGGCGATGTAGGCAACGATGTTCAGATTTATGGAAACAGTTTGTGGCTTGTTATCAACCAATCCAATAAGGTTGAGGTTGCAAATGCCCGCACAGCGGTAAGCAGAGGACATGTAGATATACCTAATTGTCGCTATCTTACATTCCAAGATGGCTATGCTTACGTTAGTTCGTACGTCGGAAAGATAAGCGAGAAGAGTGTTTTGGGTGCTGTTTATAAGGTAGACACAGCCTCATTAAAGGTAGTTGACAAGTGTACGGTGGGCTTTCAGCCCGAAGAACTCCTTATACAAGACGGCAAAATCTATGTTGCCAACAGCGGAGGATACAATGGTATGTCGTCATTAGGCTATGATCGTACTGTGAGTGTGATTGATTTAAAGACCTTTACCGTAACGAAAACCATCGATGTCGGTATAAATCTGTTCCGTCTTCGTAGCGATAAATATGGGAAACTATGGGTTTCGTCACGTGGCGACTATGATAAGACACCTTCAAACCTCTATGTTCTTGACAACGATAAGGTAGAAAGCGAGCTGAATATAGCGGTAGACGGTTTCGATATGATAGGCGATTCGCTTGTAACATATACTAATTTGAATGGCAAACCATTATTTAAGGTTTTGGATATACGCACTCATAAAGTAGTGGACAGCAACTTCTTGAAGGTGCCAGAGAAGTTTCCGATAAAGATTGCTTATGGTTTAATGATTCATCCAATTACTGGAGACATCTTTGTTATGGACGCAACCAACTACGTTTCAAGCGGAAAACTATACTGTTTCGATAAATATGGAAATTACAAATGGCATACGCAAACCGGTGATATACCAGGGCACGGATGCTTTTTATTAAGAAAATAAACAATATATACATGATGAAAAGACTTTATTTATCAATGGCATTTATGTCATTATCGGCACTTTTGAGTGCTCAAAACTCTCCTTATATAAAAGGAGTAGACGAGTATGTGCCTGCGCCAGGGCAGTTTGTAAACAAGTTACCTGAACTTACAGAGAACGATACACCCGAAACGGCAGCACAAGCGTGTACAAATGAAATTGCAGGAAAGCAGCAAGGTGGTCTTATAACATTGGGTGCTTATGGCGGATATATTACCTTTCACTTCGATCATCCTATTATAAATGTACAAGGAGCACCCGATTTTATTGTCTATGGTAATTCTTTTGAGAATAGTTCAGAGCCAGGAATAGTAATGGTAATGAAGGATGTAAACGGCAACGGAAAGCCAGATGACACATGGTACGAGCTATCGGGAAGTGCCGATGTAGATAGTATTGGCAAGGTAAAATACAATTACGAAATTACTTATACGCCTAATCCGATGCAACCAATACCTTGGACCGACAACCAAGGAGGTAGCGGAACGATTGAGCGTTTAACCTACCATACTCAAGAATATTACCCACTTTGGATAAAGAAACCGCTGACTTTTAAAGGAACTTTGCTTCCTTCTGGAAGCTATACTAACGAAAAAGGCTGGTGGGTACAGAATGCTTTGCGTTATGGCTATGTAGACAATCTGCCTAACGATAAGACCGAAGGCTTTAACATAGAGAATGCAGTAGATGCCAACAGAAAGCCTGTAAAGTTAGACCAGATAGACTTTGTACGCGTTTATTGTGCTGTAAACGACCAATGTCCTAAGCCTAATTGGACGGGAGAGCTTTCTACTGAAGTAAAAGGTGCAGAAGATTTGCACCCTACTGCTACAAAGATTGATGCACCACTCAATTCTAACGAGGAAACAACTGTGGTGGCAATTTACACCATTGAGGGTAAGAAAGTTACAGAATTGCAACGCGGTTTGAATATCGTTAAGATGGCAAATGGAAAGGTTAGAAAAGTTTTAGTTAAATAAGACAAGCGAAAAACGATTTAAATAACAAGTTAATAAAGGCAAGTTGCAAAGGAAAACAGCAGCTTGCCCTTTTTGTTTTTCTATTTCTTTTCCTTTAAAGGGGATTGCTGTTAAGAACAAAACACACTAAAAGATAGCTGAATTTGTGAATAAAGAATTAATATAGTACTTATTACAATAGGTATTAAGATAGTCCTCCCTTAAAAACCTAATATTCTCCTGATTCATAGTATATTATCCTGTAAATTATTTGCTTATATCTGCAAGTTTTTGTACCTTTACATTATAAATCTTGCAGATATTTATGCTTAAACGTACATCCAAACAGCTCTCTTTGTTCTCTTCTTTAGAGGACATGCTTAGCCATGAACATCCCCTTTTCCAACTTAG
>NZ_JABZSJ010000016.1:0-43397 GCF_015262605.1 Prevotella aurantiaca
CAGGATAATATACTATGAATCAGGAGAATATTAGGTTTTTAAGGGAGGACTATCTATTCACTATGATTTTTATATACAACAATGCGGAGTAACAAATTCTCTTTGTTACTCCGCATATTCAGTATTTTTTATCTTTTATTTGTCTTATAGTATTGTTGCCTCAGATATCATTCTATAGTTTACTTTATTAATACTATACGAAAACCGGCATCGTCTAAGCGACTATTATATTCGCTTCCACCACGATAAGCACTACGACATTGCTTAGCACGACTTGTCCAGCTACCACCTCTCAATATACGATATGTGCCATTTTCTGGACCTTTTGGGTCTATTTGTTCAGTTTTCGAATATTCGTCATACCAATCATAGCACCATTCTTGCACATTTCCATGCATATCATAAAGTCCCCAAGCGTTAGGTTTACCTACTGTTCCTACAGGCATCGTACGCTGGCGGTAGGTTCCTTGTTCATAATCGTTATAAGGATATCCTCCATCGTAATTGGCATCATCCGTTGTTAAGTTCTTTCCTGTATTAAACGGAGTAGTTGTTCCTGCCTTACAAGCATATTCCCATTCAGCTTCAGTTGGTAAACGACAGCCTATCCATGCACAGAAAGCCATAGCATCCTCCCAACTTACATCAATTACCGGACGATTATTACGTCCCCAAGAGTAATCGCTTGGTTTCGGTCTACCAGTTGCTTCGCAGAATTTATCGTATTGTGTAAAAGTAATTGGGTATTTGCTCATATAGAAATCCTTGCTCAATGTAACTTTATGCTGCACCTCACCCGATTCGCGTTGAGGTTCGTTTTCAGGACTTCCCATTAAGAAAGAACCAGCAGGTATTTTCACGAACTCAATGCCTAATTCCTTAGGGTCTATAGTTCCAGAAGTCTTTTTAAAAAACGTTACATCTTTCACTTTTTCAACAGCAATCGTATCAAACGTGCCGTCATTGTGCGTTATTACCATGTTCCAAGATTGAGCACAAACATTAGCTGCGAGAGCAAAAACAGCCATCGTACAGAGTAAAAATCTCTTTTTCATAGTTCGGATATTTTGGTTCCTGTCAGTGAAACTAAATTAGTGCGTACTTAATTCTACAGAAAGGATTGTGTTAATGTTGCTTAGATATTGAAAGTTGGTCATCGCACTAATCCTGCCAATGCTTTAGGCAGAAACGACCAATATGCTTTTAGTATTTTTCTTGACGACTCTACCTCTTCGTCAACTTTGTAAAATAGCGTTCTATGTGATTATGGGTATGACGGAAAGTGTGATGATTCTATATTCCTTAAAATAAGTTCCCAACAGCTTATTTTTACTGATAGGTTAATTCCGTCAAAAGATATTCAAAGGTTGGAAAGTTTGTCTTTCGACAACTTTTTAAGCTACCGAAAGACTCTATCCTTTTATTACTTCTTTAGCCACTTAAAGGCACTCTTTCCGGTGTTAATAATATAAACTCCGGCTGGTTGATTGCTCATATCAAGTTGTGCATTACCACTTCCGTCTACAACAACAGCGGCAACTTTACGTCCACTAACTGTAAATACATTGATACGATTGCCTGCTGGATAATTTGTGAAGACAACAAGACTTTCTGAGAAACTCGTGTATCCTTGTTGTATAGCTTGTCCTTCTACTTGTCCTATTCCTGCTGGAACACGTTCATCAAAATGATAGTTCTTTATATCCTTTAATGCAAAGTTTAATTGCTGGTTATCATAAACTACTGCCAAGCTATCAGCAAAATACATTAACTTAGGATTTTTTCCTAAGAAGAAAACGCTTTCGCCCTCTGTCTGCAATTGAACAACAAGGCATGTTGCTTTTTCTGCTTCATCTTGCAATGAATTTTGAATCTTCGATGCGTTGACCACACTTAACATACTGCCCCATAAGCCGGCTACTAAAGTAAGTAAAATTTTTGTCCTGATTTTCATATTGTTAAAAATTTATTATGATTCAATGAATTGAATGTATCTGTTATCACCACTTTGCTATCTTACAAAAATAGGTATTATAATTTGAACTAACAAGCAAATCTTTTAATTTTATTGTTTTTAACACGCTTTTCTTATGGGAGAAAAGAGGACTATTATCTGCCTAAGTGGTCTTTTCGCATCACACGAGATAGTCAATAACAGCCATTTCTTATACTATAAATATTCGCTATCAAAAAAATATAATTACAATTTTTAAAATTATAATTATAAACTTTGATGTTTATTATTATAAACTTCAAAGTTTATAATAACAAAAATGCGTAACATTAAATACATGGGTTTCACTATTCCTTCTTTCTTATTGGCATGAAGTATAGTAATAAGAAAAAGGGATTTATTTTTGTTGAACAATATTTTTCGCCGTATTAGAATATGGCAAATAATAAAAAGAAACAGTATGTGGGAAACAAAAAGAGGGTATAACCAATTAAAAACTTGGCATACCCTCTTATATATAAATGATAGAATTGAAGTCTAACTATCTACAATTACTTACCTAACTTTTGTTTCAAAAGTACAGGAATTTCCTGAGTTTCACGAGCTACAGGAATACCAGCAGCTTCGAAAGCAGCTACTTTTTCTGCAGCAGTACCAGAACCGCTAGAAATAATAGCACCAGCGTGTCCCATTTGTTTTCCCTTAGGAGCTTCGCGACCAGAGATGAAAGCTACAACTGGTTTTGTTACATATTTCTTAATGTATTCAGCTGCACGCTCTTCTGCATCACCACCGATTTCACCAATAATAGCAATACTATCAGTTTCTGGGTCGTTTTGGAACATTTCGAGCAAGTCTTGGAAGTAAAGACCTACAATTGGGTCACCACCTACACCAATAGCTGAAGACTGTCCCATACCTTCTGCAGTAAGTGAAGCAACAACTTGGTAAGTCAAAGTACCAGAACGGCTAATAACGCCTGTATGTCCCTTCTTGAAAATGTTAGTTGGCATAATACCAACCATGCTTTCTCCTGGAGAAATCAAACCTGGACAGTTAGGACCGATAAGCTGCGCACCTTTAATTTGAATATAGCGATAAGCCTCAACAACATCAAGTGTAGGTACACCTTCTGTAATACAAATAATCAATTTAATACCTGCATCAGCAGCTTCGAGCATAGCATCTTTTGCAAAAGCTGCAGGAACGAAGATAACTGATGTATTAGCATTGGTTGCTTCAACTGCATCACGAACAGTGTTGAATACAGGAATACCAGCAACTTCTTGGCCAGCTTTACCTGGTGATGTACCACCTACAACGTTAGTACCATATTCTTTCATCTTAGTAGCGTGGAAACTACCATCACGACCTGTAATGCCTTGAACGATAAGGCGTGTATCTTTGTTAATTAAAATACTCATTTTTTTCTATGTTTAAAAACGAAATAAATTATTTGCAGAGATCTACTGCCATGTGGCCAGCTTCACTCATAGTTGTAGCAACGTGGAACTTAGTACCTCTTAGCAACTCACGGCCTTCAGCTTCGTTAGTTCCTGTAAGACGAATAACGATAGGCATATCGGTTTCTATGAGTTTAAAGGCTTCGATAAGTCCTTGAGCAACGTCGTCGCAACGTGTGATACCACCGAAGATATTGATAAGAACAACCTTCACGTGCTTATCTGAAAGGAGAAGTTTCATAGCCTCAACAATCTTTGTTGGGTTAGAACTACCACCAATATCAAGGAAGTTTGCAGGATTGCCACCATAGAGTTTAATCATATCCATAGTAGCCATAGCAAGACCTGCACCATTTACCATGCAACCAATTTCACCACCGAGATTAACGTAGCTGAAACCTTTGTCTTTTGCTTCTTGCTCTTTCTTTTCGTCTTCTGTTGGTTCGAAAAGTTCAAACACGTCAGGATGACGGAAGAGAGCATTATTATCAAAGGTCATCTTTGCATCTACAGCAGAGAGTTCGTCGTCTCCGGTAATAACGAGTGGGTTGATTTCTGTTAAAGAAGCATCTTTCTCTACGAAGAGACGATACAAATTCTTGAACAATGGCACAGCTTGATTAACGTATTTCTTATCGTCGAAAAGTTTGAAAGCAATTTGACGAGCTTTATAATCGTATAATCCAACTGCTGGATCGATAGCAATTTTAGCAATTTTTTCTGGTGTTTCTCTTGCTACAGCTTCGATATCCATACCACCTTCACGGCTAACCATGAAGATTGCTGACTTAGAATTACGATCAGGAAGGATACTAACGTAGAACTCAGACTTGATGTCAAGTGCTGCACAAACAAGCACGCGGTCTACGATGAAACCTTTAATATCCATACCGAGGATATTGGTTGCATGTGTGCGAATTTCTTCGGCTGTCTTGCCCAACTTTACACCACCAGCTTTACCACGACCACCTGTGTGTACCTGTGCCTTAACAACAGCCAGTTCTACACCCAGCTCTTCGTATGCCTTTACAGCTTCTTCTGGTGTACGGCAAACAATACCGCGCTGTACTGGAATTCCATAACTTGCAAAAAACTCTTTTGCCTGGTATTCATGAACTTTCATAGCAAATATAATTAGTTAATACTATATGTTATTTTAATTGTTTTTTCAAACATTCTGAAGTGAAACGTCTTGCGTTAAAAGCAGTCTTATGAGGTAGATTGCTAATACAAGAAAGAAGTCCTACTTTGTCTTTTTAAATACAGAAAAACTTGTTTCTTTACGCAACAAATTTACGAAATTACTTTCAGCTACAGAAAGAGTAAAAGTTTAAATTTATATTCAACGCTTCAAATTAACAATGTTTTGATTGTATAATCTTAGATTAAACCCAAAAGAGGGTGTGTCTTGATGTCAAGGACACCCTCTTTTGTTTTTAATATAACTTTTTCAAAGATGATTTACTTTACTTCCCAAATGTCGTTAGTTTCTAGTAACTCTGTGAAGTTGTGGTATTCTTTCTTTGCTTTTACCTCTTCTATTTGTTGCCAAACAGATTCATCGTAGGTAGGAGCATCAACATCGCGAATAATTCCCAATGCAACTGGGAATCCGTCCTTAGTATCCATCATTGCTAACTTCAACTGTAAAGTATCGTCTACACAGTGTGCATCGTGAACAAGGATATCGTTGATGGTATATCCATCTTCACCTATCTTCACAACCTTCAATCCAAAACCTTCTTGTACTAAACCAAATTCGTTATCTACACCGAATACTAATGGTTCGCCATGCTTTACATAGATAGCATTTGCCTTGCGACTTTCTTTATTGTAAACTGCATCATGACAACCTTCATTGAAGATTACACAGTTTTGAAGAATTTCGCAAACTGCAGCTCCTTTGTGCTGTTTTGCAGCTTTTAATATGGCAATTGTTTCAATAGTATCGGTAGCTACGGCACGAGCAAAGAATTTTCCACGTGCGCCGAAGCAGAGTTCGGCAGGACGAAAAGGATCTTCCACTGTTCCGTAGGGACTTGATTTAGAAACGAAACCACGAGGGCTGGTTGGTGAATATTGACCTTTTGTTAAACCATAAATTCGGTTGTTGAGAAGAATAATGTTAATATCAATGTTTCTTCTTAAGGCATGAATAAAGTGATTACCACCAATAGCCAAACCATCACCATCACCAGAAACTTGCCAAACTGTAAGTTTTGGATTTGCAACCTTCAGTCCCGTTGCAATAGCAGCAGCACGACCATGAATAGTTTGCATGGCAAAAGTGTTGACATAGTAAGGCAATCGGCTTGAGCAACCAATACCTGAGATAACGGCAGTTTCGTATGGAGGAACTCCTAACTCTGCCATTGCTTTATGTAAACTCGCCAAGAAGAAATGGTCGCCACAACCAGGGCACCATCTTGGCTGACCTTTCTTATAATCTTTGTCTGTATACTGAGTCATCTTGTTTTCCTCCTTAAATTATTGTAAGATTCTTGAATAGAATGTACCGCATTCGTCCTTTGGTGCAGGAAGTGTTAATAAACGTTCGAAACCTTGTACAAGTTCTTGAACAACGAATGGCTGACCCTTCACTTGGTTATACTGATATGGGGCGAAGTTATTTATGCGGATACGAAGCAAAGCTGCGAGCTGACCAAGGTTCTGCTCTGCTACAACTACTTTCTTGTAACGAGATAATACTTGGGCAGTATTCTTTGGCAATGGGTTTACATACTTAAACTGTGCAAGTGCTATCTTATAACCCTTTGAACGAAGTTCTTGCATTGCTGAATACAAGTGTCCGTATGTACTACCGAAACCTACGATGAGCAAGTCTGCATCATCTTTGTCACCTTGTACTTGCAAGTCTGGTACTGGTATGCGTGCAACTTTGTTGAAACGCAAGTTGTCCATAAGGTCGTGGTTATCAGCATCAGTTGAGATTGCACCAGTCTTACCATCTTTCTCAAGTCCACCAAGAATATGTTCATAACCTTCCATTCCAGGAACAGCCCAATAACGAACGTTGCTGAACTCTTCGCGCTTATATGGAGTGTATTTATAACGTTGAGCGTCGGTAGCGTAGTGAGGACGTATTTCAGGAAGGTCTTCGAGTTTAGGAAGTTTCCATGCAGAAGAGCCGTTGGCAATGAAAGCATCTGTAAGCAATATAACAGGAGTCATGTGTTCGAGCGCCATCTTACAAGCTGCGAATGCTGCATCAAAGCAGTCAGTCGGGCTTGTTGCTGCAATAACCGGCATAGGACTTTCTCCATTTCGGCCGTAGAGAACTTGTAAAAGGTCGGTTTGTTCACTCTTTGTTGGAAGACCTGTAGATGGACCACCACGTTGAACGTCAATGATAACAAGTGGTAACTCGTCTATAACGGCAAGATTCAAAGCTTCACTTTTCAAACAGATACCTGGACCTGATGTAGAGGTAGCAGCCAATGCTCCTGCGAAAGATGCACCGATTGCAGATGCCGCACCAGAAATTTCGTCTTCACATTGTACTGTAACAACGCCCATTGACTTGTGTTTTGCCAACTCGTGAAGAATATCAGTTGCAGGAGTGATAGGATAAGAACCCAAAAAGAGGGTTAGACCAGCTTTTTCTGCAGCGGCCATCAAACCATAAGCTGTAGCTTTATTACCAGTGATATCCATGTATCGGCCTGGTATCTTTTCTTTTGTTTCAATACGATAGGTATTAGGAACCGATGCATGTATGTTGTGTCCGTAATTGTAACCTGCAGCAACAACTTTGATGTTAGCTTCAGCTATAGCTGGCTTCTTCTTGAATTTATCTGTCAAGAAGTTGTTTACTAATTCGATGTCGCGGTTGAACAACCAACAAACTAAGCCTAGTGCAAACATATTGCGGCACTTCAACATAGCTCTGTTATCCATTCCTGTGTCAGCAAGACAGTCCTTAACCATCTTTGTAATAGGACAAGCAACAACACAGTCTGGATCAATTCCCATTTCTTTTAGGTAATCATCGCTCTTAAAGTCTGCTTTCTTCAAGTCGCGTGAGCTAAAAGAATCTGTGTCGATAATAACAGTTCCTTGTGGTTTACAATTTTTGTACTGAGTTTTAAGGGCAGCTGCATTCATTGCTACCAATACATCACATTTGTCACCTGGTGTATAAACTTTACCTGCACCAATGTGCACTCTAAATCCACTAACACCAGTTAGCGAACCTTGCGGGGCGCGAATGTCGGCTGGATAATCTGGGAATGTAGAGATACCATTACCGACAGTGGCAGATACATTTGAGAAAATGTTACCTGCTAACTGCATTCCATCACCCGAGTCTCCAGAGAACAACACTACAACGTGTTCAAGCTCTTTCACTTCGATTTGTTCTTCCATAGAATTATTCCTTTGTTTCTTATTTATAGTTAGCTGTTGCTATAATTTCGGTGTAAAGGTCTATATAATTATTGGAATGACAAAATATTTTATAAAGAAAAAATAAAGGATAAATATTTGGTTCTTTTTCAAGCACTTACGATATGTATAACGTTCTATTAATAAGTGTGCAGAATGGTATTAAAACGTTGGCGCTATTACCAAAATATTCGCTATTTTATGAAATTACGTTAAGTATGTAAGATGATAAAAAAATATTTCGAGTTTTCCTTTAGTTTAATAGCTAAAGTTATGAAATGTCTTTTTAGCACAATTTCTTTCTCTTTTCCTTTTTTACTTCTACATTTTAAAAGGTCTGATTTCGTAGATCGGAAACGAAATTTGATATTTAACCTTAATTCCGCAGTATTTTTTCTTGTGAGGAAATTTTATATGTTGAGATGTCTTTTTGGGGCTCTATATGTTGATATGAGGTGCTTCGGTGTTTCTTGGGTCTTTTCTAAGCATAAAATCCCCCATCCAAACCAATGGGGAAGTATGATAACCACAAAGAATTCTATTTATTCAATGAAGACTTCAGCGTAGTAGGTTTTATTTGTATATAGGTTCAGAACGTTCTGCCTTCCAGTGCGCACCCATTTTGCTGGCACGCTGACAAAATGTAGGATAAAGGCTTTCAGCCTGCTTGTCTTTTTCAATGGCTTGACCTTCTCGCTGATATGACGGACGAGATAGAGATAGAAGTTCTTCAGCATGGCGGTAACCATCATGAAAACCATGTTCTCAGCCATAAAGGAAAAGGGCAGATGTGACCATCCGAAGTCATTGTTCTGTATGTCGAAGTTCTTTTCGCTTGCTCCACGCTCATTATAAAATGTAATGATGTCTTTCTCAGTAGATGTCCAGTTGTTGGTAAGGATACAGCGGTATGTGTATATTACTCCGAAGATATCTGTCTGTTGCTTGCCATCCTTGTCTTTCAAAGGACTACGCTGTACGACAAGCCTGTATGACTTTCCTTCTATTAAGTTGTCTATGCTGACGGAGGTGACATCGCATCTCTCATAACCAACCTCAACACTCTTCCATTCTTTCAGCTGGCGGAAGTCCTCACATCGGCTGTCGCAGTTGGCTGCACGTATATAGAACGTGTTGCAGCGCTGCTCTACGGTTTGGATGATTTCCTTTGAGAACGATCCGCAATCAGCACGGAAACGCTCTATTACCACACCAAGTTCTGAGGTTACACGGTCCATAATGCGACGGAGCGTGTCTTCTTGATGGAATCTCACATTGGTGTTTCCGTCACGATTCTCACCTCCGACTATGATTCCCCCAATGGAAGCCCAACCAGGGAAATAGCCAAAATCCTGCTTGTAAGAATACTTTGCATCGAACTTGTGGGCTGGAATAAACTGGTGGTCAAAGTCTAAGTCAACATGACTGCCTACCTTTATAAGCCCCATCCTCCGTATCATCCGTAAAAGTAAGGTATTCAACTTTTCTGCTGTGTTGAAACTATACGACTTGTCGGAGGTCTTGCTCTTATAGACAATATTTTTCTCGGTAAGCTCCTTTAGTCCGCGCCTCACAGTGTCGGCACCGGGTAACAGCATATCAGGTCTCTGCTTGAACTTCCCTATAAGCGCATTAATGTCCTCAAGGCATTCTCCACCACAAAGGTAACTGAAGAAGAGAGAGCCAAAAATACTTCCATAACAGAATGCTTTGCCGCTACTTCCACGTTTGCCCAATACAGATTCGGTAAGTTTTTCAAAGCCCAACTTTGAGAAAACGTCCATAATATGATAAATTCCACCGAAAGAAGTGATATTCTCGTTTTTAATTGCTACCTTTGTCATGTCAGATTTTTGCTTACTTGTTATGTTTGCAGCACCAAGATAGGTGAAATTTCTGACATATCCAAGTGTTTTGAGAACTTTGTTTCTCAGGCACTTGGAGTTTTCACAAGAATTTATGCTGCGGAATTAAGGATATATATTATAAGCAATAGATGAGACAACAGTATCAAAAAGAATTAGAAAACCGACTCGTTATACCCACTTTACAGTTTTTGCACCGCGAGCATTCAAGCGGTATTGTGCTGGGCATCTTTGTGTTATTGGCCTTAGTGTTAGCCAATTCGCCCTTGCGCGACACTTATACACATTTTCTTGAGCATCATTTTGGTTTCTCTATCAATGGTCAAAACTATTTGGATTTTAGTTTAGAACATTGGATTAACGATGGATTGATGTCGATGTTCTTCTTTGTTGTGGGGCTGGAACTCAAGCGCGAGTTTATTGGTGGCGAGCTACGCGACCTTCGTAAGATTACACTTCCAGTAGTGTCAGCCCTGTGTGGCATGCTCTTTCCTGCGGTTATTTATCTTATTTTCAATGCTGCAACTCCCACAACGCATGGTTGGGGCATACCCATGGCCACGGATATAGCCTTTGCTTTGGCCGTGCTTCAGCTCTTGGGCAATCGCGTTCCTGTGTCGGCGAAGGTGTTTCTCACCACGTTAGCCATTGTCGACGACCTTGGTTCGGTGGTTATTATCGCACTTTTCTATACCACCGAAATTTCATTTGCCAGCTTAGCCATAGGCTTTGTAGTGCTTGCAGTGATGCTAGTGGGCAATCGTTTGGGTGTAAAAAGCGTGTGGTTTTATGGCGTTTTGGGTATTGGCGGAGTGTGGGTGGCCTTCCTCACATCGGGTATTCATGCCACAATATCAGCAGTTTTGGCGGCTATGGTTATACCTGCCGATGCTCGTATACCCGAAGCAGCATTCCTAGCACGCATTAAGAAGCTTACGCGACAGTTTGAAAACGCTGCGTCCAATGATGTGCGAACCCTCGAACCCGAACAAGTGGAGATATTGGCACGCGTACAAGTCGAGTCGGCAAAGGCCACTCCGCCACTTCAACGGCTCGAACATGGGCTTCATCCCTTTGTTGCATTTGTGGTGATGCCCATCTTTGCGCTTGCCAATACTGGCGTTTCGTTTGTTGATTTAGATTTTGGCATGTTGTTTTCCAATGGAGTTGCCATTGGAGTTATGACCGGTTTGCTTGTTGGTAAGCCAGTGGGAATAGTCTTTGCTGTGTGGATATGCGAGCGTTTGGGTATTGGTAAGCGTTCGCGTGGCATAACTTGGCGCAGCATTATTGGGTTGGGTTTTCTTGCAGGCATAGGTTTCACCATGTCTATGTTTGTAACGATGCTTGCTTTTACATCGCCCGAACATGCCATACAGTCTAAGATAGGCATTTTTGCAGCATCCATCATGGGTGGAATTGTAGGATATATGTGCTTGCGTAAGTCTAATCGTGGCATAAAAAAAGCGCCTAACCGAGGTTAAGCGCTTGGTTTGGGGCTTGTGATTTACTTGTTCACAAGCCTTAAACCGTTTTTTTTAATGGTTATCAGTCGGTGTTTATACAAGTCGCCCACCGCTTTTTTTAACACCCTTTTGCTCACAGTAAAGCGGCGTTTGATGTCTTCGGCTTCACTTTTGTCGCCAAGATTGCAATAACCCTTGTTGTCTTTAAGGTATTGCAACAACTGTTCGGCAAAGTCGGTTGTTTATTTTCTGCCCAGCGGTTGCAAGCTAATGTCAATCTTACCATCTGGTCTTACGCCCATGATATACCCGCGAAGACGGTCGCCAACATGCAGCGGACGGAATACTTGTGAGCGATAAGCCAGTTTGGGATAGGCGTTATCAATAATCATTTTGAAACCAAGGTCGGTGGATTGCCACACTAAAAGGTCAACTTCGTCACCTTGTTGATAAGGCGGAAAGTCGTTGGCAAAGAAATGTTCCACCTTAGCCGAGACCGCAATGCGGTAGCTTTCTTCGTCGATAAATACAGCCACCACGTAGCTTTCGCCCATTTCCATACGTTGTTTTTGTTCGTGGAAGGGGCAGAAGAGGTCTTTCATCAGGTTCTTCAGGAATTTGGAGTGATAAAACAGATAAAATAAAAAAGAAACCGCTGTAAATATTGTATATTTGAATAAACACAACCAAATGTACAAAGATGAACAGCAGTTTCCTATATCATGCTTGGGGTCTTTACACCCACGAATGCACTTGTGAAGAATACAAAGGTAATAGAATTATTTTGTATGTACAAACAAAAGAGCGAATAAGATGTTGCCCTTGTTGTGGGGCTCGCTCTGTTGTGAAGAACGGGTATCGTCTGCGGGACTTTGTTGGACTTCCCATAGGTGGCAAGCGAGTAACTATCCGCAGTGTCAAAGGAGATGCTACCAATGTATTATCAGCTGCAGCAGCATATAACTTCAAAAGAGCTATGAGAGTTCTTTTGGACCTTATAAAAAGAATCAGCATAGAGCTTGTCAATACAAGCTTTATGCTGAAATATTGTTTTTAAGGGACGACTAAATAGGTTATATTTGTAAAAAATAAAACGAATTAGTTTACAAACTTAACTGTAGATTTGCTGCCATCAGCAAAACGAGCAGTAGCCATGAATAGACCATGGCCAAGCGAAACAGTTGTTGCAGTACTAGCCTTAAGTTCCAAACGGGTAACTAAACTACCATTGAGGTCGGTTATGTCTATTGTACATGCTACAGAACTTTTCATTATGAGGTTGCCAGAAGTATGGTTTACTGACAATGAAGGCGCATCTGAAATAGTATTCGAAACTCCAGCAGCATCTGCTTTATAGTCAGGCTGTACACTGAGCGGGAAGAAACAAGGTTTTCCATCTATATATGACTTTCCTACCATACCATAAATAATGAAGTGTTGTGTATCAGCTTGAAGGATTTGAGAGGTTTGGAAATTGTCGGGATAGATGTTCTGAAGTATGAAACTATTACCTTTCAAGTCCACTATCTCAATGCGTCCATTAGGAGTATGGTCAATTTTATTGAATGGCTGAACAAGTTTCACACCTGTAAGCGCTAGCGGATAGGCCATATAGCTTTCAGGATTGTTGCTAATGATACTTAAATTATCACAAACGTAGTTGCGGAAATGGAAGTTAGAGTTAGCTACATCTTCTATTTCTGGTTTGCTATCAAGACGGAATACAAGATTATTGTCGAGCATAATAAGCTGACCGCGCATTTTTTTTACAACTTGATCGTTTGGTGAAAGTGTTGGAGAATAATCAAGATAGTTTGGATCATCTACCAATATTCCTGCTTTACCGTCAAAGAGCCACTTCTGAGCACGGGTCTTCTTAATCCAGTTTACAAAAATACTATCGTTACCATTTGGAACTAAATCATAGAATTTGCCAACTTCTGCACGTCGTAATGCTGCAACTCCTTTCATTGTACCACTAACTGGACGTACGTAAAAATCGAAGTTTGTTTGTAGTGGTCCTGTCCAAGGCTGGTCATCAGCAGCACGCATAAACTTAACATTGAAGCTATGTTTACCTTCTGTTAGATTTTTAGCTGTAAACTGAATACCCTCTGGCATAATGTAATAGTTGGTAGGCTCATTCTCATCGATACGTGTTTGTATATAAGTATCTGCGTATGGACTTCCTTTTTCACCAAAGAAGAAAGTCGAACCACTCATTAATGGATTGAAAGTGATATTATCTTGTGATGTTTCGAAGCCATCGAAGAATCGTCCAGGCTGTATATACCAAGGCACTTCTATATTTTCTCCTTTTGTTACATATATATTATCAATTAAGATACGCCAGTTGCTGCCGTATCCAAGTTTATCAGTAAAGCGGATTCTGAAGCGGAATGGCTCTCCTGCATAAGGAGAATCGAAAGACGACATTGGAGTTACATCAGTATCATCGAAAATGAGCGGTTTTGACATCCAATTCTTTCCATCGTCGTTAGTAACTTCAATTAACCACGCTTCACTACTGCGGCTTATGGTTCGATCCATTCCAGAATGACCAAAACAAAATGCTACAGAACCGCCATGAACAGTGTCAAGAAGTTCAAGACAAGCAGGTTCGTTGTTAGGTGTGCCTGAAAGAATTTCAGCAGCACGCTTTCCTTGTGGAATACCATTGATAGACGAGTCGGTAATACGGGCATTATGAAGTCTCCAACGCTTACCATTGATAGTAATAACTTGGTCGGTAAAATCAGTTGTTGCCGTGTTTTCAAAATCACAAGTATATGCTGGCTTAGGTGCAATAGTGCCAGTTTCCTGTGAATAGATTGCCTGTACATTTGCAGTAAGTGCTGCAATGGCAAGAAGAATAGTTTTTCTCATAATGTAAAATTTCCTATCTCTACTTCCTTCTGAGGGGAGGAGGAATGGGACAAGAAGTGCTTTAAAATTGTTTATAGATGGTTTTGTATTTCTCCGTAATCTCTCAGAGAAGATTAAAATTGCGAAATCAGAGTTTAGCTCGAATGCAATAATTAATAGAAAATGCTAAATAAAAAGTTGCAACGGGCAGTTTTTCTTCATTCGAAACTCCTCTTCTCTCCCTCTGGAAAGAAAATAGGGAGAAGTTGTTTAATCGTTTTTAGTCACAGGTAAACTACTTACAACCGACTTATTAACCTATCGGTACTGTACGAATACAGCTTAGTAAGAAAAGTACGTCTAGCGCGTCTACTCGACGCTCTATACCTTGAAAACTATGATGTCATATGTCGAAACCTTGCTCAAAGTATCTTATATGCCTTTTTCATTCTTATAATCTTTGTTGTATAGTAAAGAAGAACAATTCGCAAAGATAAATGTTTTTTTTGAAAGTTAGACATAATTTCGGCAAAAACATACTAAACGATTAAAAAATCAATGAACCCGCAGAGTCAACCAGCAAGTGCAAAATTACAAAACGTGTTTAAAGAACTCGCACTTTGGATTAGAAAAGTTTAATTTTTCTCTTGGTCTTTCGTTCAATTTCTTTTGTATGGACATAATTCTCTTGTCCGTATAGTTATCAAACGAATCCTTTTTAGGTATATACTGCCTGATTAATTTGTTTATATTCTCAACAGCTCCCTTTTGCCATGAACAATATGGATCAGCGAAGTACACGGGCACTCCTAAGTATTTTGTGATGTCCTTATGTGCTGCAAATTCAGGTCCGTTATCTGTTGTAATCGTCTTCAGGCTGTCCTTGTAAGGCAGCAGTAGTTTCCTAACCACCTTTACCAGAGGCTTTGACTGTTTTCCAAATGGCAGTTTCTGCATAAACAACATATTGGTGGATTTCTCCACTATTGTGAGTATGGCGTGCTGGGCAGGGTCGACGATCAAATCCATCTCAAAATCTCCAAATCTCTTCCCGTCAACTTCTTTACTTCTTTCATGGATACTCACCCTGTCCTTTATTGGAAGATGTCCGCCTTTGGGACGATACCTGTATTTCATCTTATGCCTTGTGTGCTCTGCAAGTTTCCCTGTTGTGTCATTGTGGATGATGTTATAGATGGACTGGTGGGATACCTCTATGCCCTCATTTATGCGCAGATACCCTGATATTTGTCTTGGAGACCACTGGTCGTTGGTAATATATTCTTTAATTCTCCAAACTAATTCGTCGGAGAGTTTGGCGTTAGTTACCGTGCTCTTTCTGCGCTGCATAGCCATATCATGCGCCTTCGTCCAGATATACTTTCCCGAAGGCGTGCTGTTGCGTTTGATTTCACGTGAGAGTGTTGACTGACTAATACCGACGATGTCGGCAATTTCTTTTCTCGCTGTTTTCTTTTGGAGTAAGGCAAAAAACAGCACAAAACAAGGCTTGAGAATGCTTTAGCTATGAATGAGCCATTGTCAAAAGCATACTATTTGAAGGAACAACTGCGTCAGATATGGTCGCAATCCACGAAAGATATGGCAGAAAAAGTGCTTGATGACTGGATAAGGCAGGCTGAACAAAGTAAGATAGCCCAACTACAGAAAATGGCTGTTACTGTGAAAACCTATAAGAAAGGAATCCTTGCATGGTACGATTGCCATCTATCAACAGGAAAAGTCGAAGGCATCAATAACAAGATTAAAGTAATGAAACGAAATGCGTATGGATTCAGGGATGAGAGGTACTTTACACTAAGACTCTATGCACTGCATGACTGCCGTATCACTCGAAATGTCGGATGAACCGTAAATGTTTCCCAAACGACAATGTATTTCTACTGATTATCTGTCACAAAACAAAAATCCTCTTCACCCGAAAGAATGAAGAGGACGCACATTTTATATTGTTTTGACTTACGACGCAGTGAAAGCTGCTACAAAACCAAAGATGATGCCCGGTGTGTTAGCAATTGCTAATGGCCAATCACGCTTCTCCTTAAACAATCCGTAAGCAACCCATAAGGTGCAGTTAACACCTGCCATAAATGGTTGAATAAAAGTACCCTTGTTGCCTGCGAGGTTACTTTCTATCTGTGGTATGTAGAAAACATACATTAAAATAGATGTCACCATACCAACCCATCCCATTGCAGTGAAAAACTTTTCTTTTGTCATATTATTCTGATTTTATTAGTTTATGAATACAAGAAAGATTTAGTTTACATCTTTTCCTTAGCTATCCAAAATCTCATTATAACGCCACAAAGGTATAATTTATTTCCTTATTAAAAGAAATAATAGATAAAATTCATCGTTCCACCTATTTCTTTCTCATTTTATAATAGTTGTTTGATATAGCTCAACCCTATTTAATCCTCCCTTATAAACCTAATATTCTCCTGATTCATTGTATATTATCCTGTAAATTATTTGCTTATATCTGCAAGTTTTTGTACCTTTACATTATAAATCTTGAAGATATTTAGTCCTCCCTTAAAAACAATATTTCAGCATAAATTTGTATTGACAAGCTTTATGCTGAAATATTGTTTTTAAGGGAGGACTATATAATATGTGTGGATTAGAGCCTTTTGTTTGCAGCGTAAGTTAGGTATTAAAAAGTAGGTTGAAAAATTATAATTATAAATTTCAAAAACATAATTACGTTTTTAAAATTTATAATTATAATTTCTGAATTTTGTAATTATATTTTTTTGAAAAGTTGAAACCTTCTTGCAGATATATATTAAACAAGTATCTGCTTCAGCAAGAAAGTTGCATTTTGGTTTTGTGCAACGCCTCTTCCTATTTTATATGTATAGGTAACATTGGTGCCAAGTTCTATTTCGAACGAGTAATTGTGGAAGCGTTGTGGTTTCTCATTTTCGAGTTTAGATAATTCTAAGTCGTGTGTCGCAATTACGCCTGTAACATTTCGTTCGGAAATATACTCTAAGAATAAGCGCGAACCGTTGAGTTTATCCAATGAGTTTGTACCTTTTAATATCTCATCGAGAATTATTAGGCTTGGAATATTTGGGTCTAAACTTGCGATCAGTTGTTTTAGGCGAAGTAGTTCGGCATTAAAATAACTAATACCATGAGTAAGGTCGTCAGTTGTACGCATATTGGTGAAAAGACGGAATACTGAAACGCACATTTCTTCAGCAAATACAGGTAGTCCGTTCATAGCGAGAATATAGTTCACGCCCAATGTTCGCAAGAATGTACTCTTTCCTGCCATATTTGCACCAGTTATAATATAGTATTCGTGGTTTTGGATATCAAAGTTGTTGCGTACAGCCTTTTCTCCTAAGAAAGGGTGGTAAATGCTACGTGCTTTATAACTCACTTTGTTGTCACCGATTATAGTAGCTTTTTGTGCTTTATCTTCATTGAGGCGGAAAGTAGCCATTGAAACAAGTGCATCGAATATGCTTGATGCAGTAATCCATTGGTCGGTAATTGGTTCGTAAGTACGTTGCCAACGCAAAAAATGCCGAACGATAGTTATATCCAATAGACCAAAACAATTGAAAAGTACAATACCTATTTCATTGCTTCTATTATCAATCTTTTGCAGAATACGCTCCAATTGTTCGAATGATGCCATGGCGCCTGATAAATTGTTTTTTAGTTCGCACAATTCTGTAGCAGAAAATGATTGTTCATCTATCAGAGATGCCATTTTTACGTAGCCACGCACTTGGTATTTCAGTTTAGAAATAACTTCGTTTACTAATTTTATATACTTGTTACTGAAGAAAGTAGCGAGAAAAAAGTTGAAAATTGCCCACCAAAGTGGAAGAAACGAAGTTACAAAATTGCCAATGGATAAAAAAATGCTGAGATAAAAACCCACAAGAATGGTGTAAATAAGAATTCGGAAAGTAGGACTGGCAAAGTAGGAAGGTATTTGTAGTGCGTGAATACTTCCAAAAGCTTCCCTTACAGCATCTGTATCTATTAGCTTTTCTACTCCTTGCGCCTTGAATTGCGATAAAAAAGGCTCATTCTTTGCAAGTTCGTCAACAGCTTCTGCACGTTGCTCAATTTGGTTTAAAAGTTCTGCCGTAGATAAAGATTCCCATTTCCCAGAAAGACTTTCAGCTAAATAATCGCTTCCTCCAGAAGAAATGGTGCGATTGATACGTTGGAATAAAGAACCTTTTCCGAAAATATCAAGGTCGAAAGTGAAAGGGTGGGCGGGTTGAAGGTAGCGTTCGCCCGCATCAAAATTGGTATAGTCGCCTTTTTGATAGGCAATTTCTTTTTCGTAAACCTGTTTTAATGCAGTTGCATCAGCAATTTTCCTATCGTTCTTTGTGTCTAAATTCCGAATATAGAAATATAGAAATAATACACATAAAGCTGCTCCTAACGTCCACGAAGCTTTATCGAGAACAGTGAAAAGAACAATAAAACCAATAGAAACTACAAACGATAATATTTCGGCTATAATAAAAGCACGACTTTTTGCACGTAAACTGTTAATGCTTCGTGTCAATGCTATAATTTTATCCTTATATAATGTAATTAAATTCTCATTCATATCGCAAAGATAGGCAAAATAATTTTATCTGCAATAATTTCATCTTTGAATTGGAATTATAAGTTAAAAAGGGAAATATATGTCAAATAAGCAAATGCTAAGGATAGATAAGGGAAAACTACAAAACGTTATAATATCTCCCGCAACTATTCCTTAAAGTTACAAAAAGCAAGTATGAACTATTTGTTTTGCCTTGTTTTTAAAACAATTAAAAGCTTTAAGACTTTAAAATTTGTTAGTAGACAAGAAAAAAGACAGGTTTTTATTTGGCACTCTAATATAAAATCAATACATTTGCGGATAGATTTGAAAATTAAAAAATACTAACATAAACGTTTTATCAAAATTACTATGGAAGTCAAAAAAATTATGCAGAGCCTGGAGCAAAAGCACCCAGGAGAGTCTGAGTACTTGCAGGCAGTAGAAGAAGTTCTCGAATCAATCGAGGAAGTTTACAACCAACATCCTGAGTTTGAAAAAGCTCAGATTATCGAAAGAATGGTTGAGCCAGAACGTATCTTTACGTTCCGTGTAACATGGATTGACGATAGTGGTAAAGTTCAAACAAACATTGGCTATCGTGTACAATTCAATAGTGCTATCGGTCCTTACAAAGGCGGTTTGCGTTTCCACAAAGCAGTTACACCTTCAATGTTGAAGTTCCTCGGTTTCGAACAAACATTCAAGAACGCTCTTACGACTTTGCCAATGGGTGGTGGTAAAGGTGGTTCAGACTTCGATCCAGTTGGTAAGTCAGATGCTGAAATTATGCGATTCTGCCAAGCTTTCATGCTTGAACTCCGTCACAATATCGGCCCAGATCAGGATATTCCTGCAGGCGACGTAGGTGTTGGTGGTCGTGAAATTGGTTACATGTATGGTATGTATCAAAAACTTACACGCCAATATCACACAGGTGTGCTCACTGGTAAAGGCTTAACATGGGGTGGTTCTTTCTTCCGTCCTGAAGCAACTGGCTTTGGTGCACTCTATTTCACAATGCACCTTTTGAAAAAGGCTGGTAAAGATATTAAGGGTAAGAAAGTTTCTCTCTCTGGCTTTGGTAATGTAGCTTGGGGTGCTGCAACAAAGGCTACTGAACTTGGTGGTAAGGTTGTTGCTATTTCTGGTCCTGATGGTGTTTGCGAAATACCAGAAGGTATTACACCTGAAATGATTGACTACATGCTTGAAATGCGTAACTCTAACCGCAACAAGGTAGAAGATATGGCTACTAAGTTCCCAGGTAAAGCTAAATTTACTGCAGGTAAAAAAGCTTGGAGTGTTCCTGTAGATATCGCTCTTCCATGTGCATTCCAAAATGAACTTAGCGAAGAAGACGCTAAAGAATTGGTTGCTAATGGTTGCTGGTGCTGCTGTGAAGTTTCTAATATGGGTTGCCAACCTGGAGCTATTCACTACTTCCAAAACAATGGTATCCTCTTCGCTCCTGGTAAGGCTGTAAATGCTGGTGGTGTTGCAACTTCTGGTCTTGAAATGACACAGAATGCAGCTCACTTGAACTGGGCACCTGCTGAAGTAAATGAAAAGTTACAATGGATTATGGAAAGCATCCACGAGCAATGCGTGAAGTTTGGTGAAAAACCAGACGGCACAGTAGACTACGTTAAGGGTGCAAATATTGCCGGCTTCATGAAGGTAGCTCAGGCTATGCTTGAACAAGGCATAATTTAATAGAAGTCTTCTCCTTTCCCCTTTCCCACATTATTATTTGTGGGAAAAGGGAAATAGATATTTACGGAAGGGGAGAACGAATTTAAACTTATATTTATGGATAAAATCGGAAATCTCCTTTTTGTAACAACAATAATAGGCTTTACCGTTTCGACAGAATGTTTAGCACAGTCGGATGGTAAAGCCTCTTATTATAGTAATAGTTTGCATGGGCGAAAAATGAGTAATGGAGAACGTTACGACCGTAATGCTTTTACTTGTGCCCACAAAACATTGCCTTTTGGAACTCGATTAAAGGTAACAAATCCCCAAAATGGTAAAGAAGTAGAAGTACGCGTTACCGACCGTGGCCCTTATGCGCATGGTAGAATTATAGATTTATCGTATGCTGCAGCTCGTGAACTTGGTATGATTGCCAGTGGAGTAGCCTATGTTAAGGTTGAGGTGTTGAAGAAAGATACTGAAATTCCATACGCAACAGAACAAAATGCTTTGCAGGTACCAGAAATTGAATATGGCTTTGCTGGTGTTTGTTATGAATTTATACCAGAATGGGAGGCTCAAGGGAAAGAAGATAAACCGAAAAAGATAGAGAGAAAGGTAAATACATCGTTACACCCAAAGAAAAATAAACAAAATGTAACTACGCCTGCAAAGACTAATACGAATACCAATACGAAAACGCCTCAGAAGCCTGTTGATAATAATAAAACAACGCAGCAGAAAACAAACTCTAAGAGTTGGACAAATTTCTTTACGAATATTAAAAAAGGTATTAGCAGTTTGTTCGAATAAGCCAATACCTATTTATCAATGCATAATAATATACTTTGTTGCAATCAAGTAGGGATTCAAGATGAATTCCTACATATATTTTTTTGCTTCAATCCTTGTTGAAGCTTTTTTATTTTCTCTTTTATCGTGGCCCTCAATAAAGTAAATAAAGCCAACAAGTCTCAACTTATAGGTCATATTTGCTCAATAAGTTTGATATACATGGTTTTTGGGATATCTATTGCTTAATAAAACGAACGATATCTTCCAAAACCTCAGGCGAAATAGTTTCTTCAATCATTCTATATTCCGAAATGTTTCCCGTTGTGCTATGTTGAAAGAGATGGTTAAGAGTAGGATATTCCTTAATGAAGTTTTTGGGGTTGTTCTTCAGATGAGCCCTAATTCCTGTAAGGTTTAATGATGAGATTACTTGAACATCATGATTTCCATTAATAGCCATAACTGGGCAAATCGTCTTAGCGATATCTTCAGATGGATCATAATCAATAAAGAAATTTAACCAAGAAGACTTCTCCTTTGCAGCATTCATACGATATTGCTGTGTTGAGATACGCATTGATTGTCCAGAAAGCTCGAGTATTTTGTTCGTTTGTGCAGTCAAAGCCGTATCGCCTCGAACTCCAATACCAGCCATGCTAATAACAAAATCTGTAATCTCTTTTGAACCAAGCATGAAAGCAATTGAAGCTCCTTCACTATGTCCAAGTACACCAACCTTGCCAAACTGCTTTGATCTGCGTAAGAAATTAATGCCACTGGCTGCGTCTCGTGCAAAATCAGCAGTCGTAGCATGCTTTATATCACCAGTTGACTTGCCAAATCCACGATCATCATAACGCAAAGAGGCTATTCCATGACGTGCCAAATAATCTGCTATAACGAGAAAAGGTTTATGATTGAATACTTCTTCGTCTCGATTTTCCTGTCCACTACCTGTAATCATTAGCACTACAGGTGTTTTTCTCTTCTTATAATCAATAGGATATGAGAGTGTTCCGACAAGTGTTGCATTGTCAGTTTTATTCTTGAACATGACTTCTTTCGTCCTATATGGATATGGACCTATAGGATTCTGTGGACGATTCAGCTTTTCTTCTCCACGTTTCAAGGTTAACGGAAATGATAACCCTTGTATCAAAGTGCCAATAATCTCGTCATCTTTCAGTTTTCCTTGATATTTAAGTGCCAAATCTGCATAACTAACACTGATAGAATCAGACGAGCAATAGTCTGTGTTTAAGGCTATTCCCATTGCTCCTTGATCAGGACTATCAAACGAACATTCTATATTTCCCTTTTCATTGCAGCTTACATGCAATACAAAGGTCAATGATTGTGAGCCAAGATTTAACTTACCCGTCCACACTCCTTCCATGGGTTTCTGTGCGGAAACACCAATCCATGATAACAACAAACAAAATAATAAAACTTTCTTTTTCATTTTCATAAAATTCGCAGCACAAATTATGTTAAGAGAGACGAGTGCAAAAGGAACAACTTTTCCACGACGCTTTATTGTGTTATATAGTTCACTTGCTTTTGCACTGCTTAACAAGCAAGTAAAATATCGAACATGCAAATATAGCAAAAAAAATGATATATTCTTTCCTTTTGAAGAAATAAAAGGACGCACCATCAACGGTGCGTCCAATTTGAGTAATTAGTTAATTAATAGTTTTTGAATCTTCTTCATTTTTGCATTTTCAGACATCTTTTGTTTCTTTTCCTTTTTTACATAGAAATTGAGTCTTAGAAATTTAGATATTGAGTCAGTTTATTTTTGTGTACTCAGGCGTAGTTCCATCACTTTAGATATACTTCTATTGTCTTTAAGTATTGCGATGGAAAAGTTGTATACTCCTGATTTTATTCGTTTGTCAGCCTTTATAGTAGCTGTATATCTCACTACTTCGCCAGGCATCATCACGTCAATACGTGATGATGGGCTTATTTTAAAGTGATTTGAGTTTGCGGCTTCAGTTATTGTTGGATATAAATTGCCTATTGCTTGAGTGCCCTTATTGTGTATTTCAAAAGCAATTTGTCCTTCTTCGCCACGCGACAATATATTATTGCCGTTGTTATCCGTGAAAACTAAGTTACTAACTTCAATCTGTGGTGTTTCTTTTGTTGTTAGTGTAAGTCTTTCTATGTTTGCTTCGTTGCTAAACTGAAGAGGTTTTACACTGGTATCGGCAGGATATTCGGAAGGTTCCATTTGAAAACCATATAGTCTGTCGTCTCCTGAATTAGTGCTATCAAATCCACTTTCGTCTGTTGTTTCTGATAAATAGTCTTGTTGTTCAATATCCCGATTTTCCTGTAATTGCTCGTAGCGTTCATGAATAATATCTTTTGTTTTTTTATTTGCTTGAGCATCTATTGCTGCTCCCGCAGCTGCACCGCCTACCATTCCAATAATTGTACCAATGTCTGACCCTCTTGCACCGCCAGCAATCCCTCCGACAGCACTTCCTAAGACGCTGCCTAATGAGCCACCAATATAGGTTCCGCCCATAAAGGAACTGCAACTGCTAAGTAGCAAAGTTGTAGTCATTCCTAATACAATTATCTTCTTCATATCTTCGTTTTGTTTTGCGATGCAAAGTTAGTTCGAATAAAGGGCCTTCTGAAAATAAAATCCCTACTAAGGGAGGGGAATTTCCCTAAAATGAATAGAGTTTTCATTTTTATAGATAGAATGAAGCATTGATATGGTTGTAATTATATACTTTGATACTCATAGAAAAAGTCAGAAAACAAAGACAAACCTTGTGTTTTTCAGACCGCTGTTTACGTATGCTTTTATTCTCTTTTCAATATTGTTATTTGTGAATTGAAAGCTGTTTGCCCATAATAGAAAGGATACAACCAATACCTTTATTTTTCTTATATTTTATTTGCCGTTATATTCTATTTTATTTATATTTGTACCCTATTTTTGACAATTGGTGTGAATTTTTTTGTGGTCATATCAAAAACAAATGTTGTAGTATAGCTATAGTATAGATAAGAGAATAAAAAGCAAACGAAAAGAACTAATATTCTAACAAATTAATTATGAAAAAAAGCTCCAATTTTTTTCCTATGGTAACTTTAGGCCAAATTATAGGATGTGTTGTATGTTTTCCTCTGCTGATATTCCTTGTCAATGTTTTTTATTATTCAAATAAATACAACGATGACGCAGTTCTGTATTATAAAGATTATATAAAAAAATCTTATAATATAATTGTTACTATGCCTGAAGAAAAATCCAAATATTATCTAAAGAATCAAGACGAAGATATAAAAACAAGCGAAACTTTCATTAAAAAGATAGATAACAATTTTTTTTCTAATCCGGAAGCATACTATATTCCATTTTATTCCGTAGAATACAAGAAATATTTCAGCATCATGTGTTTTATAGGTATGAATGAAATGTATTGGCCTTATGGAATGAAAGTTACTTTGATGGTAAATAAGGACGAAATGAACAACCCAAAATATGGAACAAAAGAAAATCCTGTACCTATTTTAAGATATATTGGTGTAGACGAGTCCATCAGAGATTATGACAAGGATTACGATAGGAAATATATGGATAGTGTTTATTCTGAAAATGTCATAGGATATTTGAAATATAAGATGCCAAAGGGCGAATTTAAACGGCGTTTTAAAAATAAAGGTGATTAGAAATAAATAATCTCAAAATTTATAATTACAAAATAAAAAATTATAATTATAAATTTTGAAATTGTAATTATAAATTTTTATTTTGTAATTATGTTTTTTCAGTTTAAAATAATTCTTCTATAAAGCCACTATTATTTATGTGTGGCGAATAGTTTTTTATTGCAAATGATTTACACCATCTTTGCTCACGTCTTTAACGCCTTTTACTTTTTTGAAGTAAGCTACGGCTTTATCAACGTCCCAACCTTTTGGTATTTTGATAGCCACTCCATTTATTTTCTTATATTCATAAACAATTGTGCAATCTTTCTTCTCGATAGCGTTCATTAAAGCTTTGCTACCTTTAGCCCTATCGTAGTAAATTATAATTGTTTGATTTGCTTGCGATGCACTTTCTTCTTCCTCTCCGCTACCCATAATTTGTTCTTTTATTGGGCATTGTGCAGATACAAATGTTGATTGGGTAAATAAAAAACCCATCAATAATATACTGATTTTAAAGTATTTCTTCATATTACCTATTTTTATTTTACATATATGTTCTGCAAATATAGGAATAAATTCATATTTTACCGCCAATTTTTATAATTATTTCAAAAATATTTCATGAGTTTCTGTAAGTTATGCTTTATGAATTTATCTAATCCGATAATAAGTAAACTTATAAAAATGTTGCTATGAAATAAGTGTTTGAAAGAGTAAATAGGTAAGCAAAATACAGCTTTTTCTGTCCCGAATGCAATAAATTACAGGGTATGTCGTTTATAAAATGTATATACAAAACCCTGTTTAGGCAGGGAAGGCTAAGGAAAGTTTTTATGATAGAATATATAAAGGGTGAACTAACAGACCTTTCGCCTGCAATGGCAGTTGTAGAAGCACATGGCGTAGGCTATGGACTGAATATTTCGCTGAATACTTATAGTGCTATACAAGGCAAAAAAAGTGTAAAACTATTTGTGTACGAAGCCATTATGACAGGTGGACGCGACGACAACTATACACTTTATGGCTTTGCAACAAAACAAGAACGTTCGCTCTACCGACTACTTATTACGGTTTCTGGAGTGGGTGCAAATACTGCGCGCATGATATTGTCGTCGCTTACACCTGCAGAATTGTGCAATGTAATCGCCAATGGTGATGACAAAATGCTTAAGTCGGTAAAAGGTATCGGACTGAAAACTGCACAGCGCATTATAGTTGACTTGAAAGACAAGATATTGCAAAGTGGAATAGCCGAAGAATTACGCGTTAGTAGTCAGCCAACTACTGCGAATGTAAACAACGCTGTAAAAGACGAAGCTGTAGGAGCGCTCACCATGTTAGGCTTTTCACCTGTTCCATCAGCTAAGATTGTGGTAGCCATTTTAACAGAACAGCCCGATTTACCAGTAGAACAAGTTGTAAAGTTAGCATTGAAACAAATAAAATAGACAAACCATTCTGCTCTCTTTTTTCGTTGTTAAAAGGATTTACGAAAGAAAAAATATTGAGCAAAGTTTTCATCAATGAAACAAAGAAAATACATAATACCCCTTCTTCTGTTGCTTGCAGGTATTAGTCTGTTAGCATGGGGGCGTTCGCTTGCTAATGTGTTGCCTTTTATGAACACATTCCAAGCAATGATAGCGCCAGCTGACACTACGAAGAAAGTAAAAGTATTGGATGTTGAATTGGAAAATGAAGATATTCCCGACTCGTTGTTGCATCCACGTTGGAAAGTGCAACGTACTACACCTGTTACTTATAGCGATTTACAACAAAATCCTTACGACCTTGCACGTCCTGAAAACTTGAAACAGAGTGTAGAATACAACGATACACTAAATATGTACATAATAGGTAATAAAATTGGCGATACTTACATTACCACACCTATTATGATGACTCCAGAAGAATATAAAGCGTGGAGTGAGAAACGAAGCTTTGCCGAATACTATCGTCAAAAGAATAAGGAAATTTTAGAAAAAAAAGGAAAAGAAAAGTTTGACTTTACTGATATGCACTTTGCACTCGGACCTGCAGAAAAAATATTTGGTCCTGGCGGTGTACGTGTTAGAACACAAGGTACAGCCGAATTGCGCTTTGGCGCAACACTTAAAGGCATAGATAATCCATCGTTGCCCATCAGAAATCGTAAGATGACAACGATGAATTTCGATGAAAAAATAAACTTGAATGTAAATGGTAAGGTGGGTGATAAGGTAAATATGAACCTTAACTACAATACTGATGCTACATTCGATTTCGATGCACAGAACTTTAAGTTGCGTTATGAGGGTAAAGAAGACGAAATTATAAAACTCGTAGAAGGTGGTAACGTTTCGTTCCCATCAAATAATTCATTAGTGCAGGGCTCGTCATCGCTTTTTGGTATCAGAACCGATATGCAGTTTGGTAAGTTAAAACTGCAAACTGTTTTGTCGCAGAAAAAATCTTCTAACAAAAGTGTAAGTTCAAGTGGTGGAAAACAACTTACTCCATTCGAATTTGATGCAGCAGATTATGAAGAAAATCGACACTTTTTCTTGTCTCATTCATTCCGTTCGCGCTACGATGATGCTATGAAAACTTTGCCCAACCTAACTACAGGAATCACTATAAATCGTGTAGAAATATGGGTTACCAATAAAACGGGTGTAACTACCAATACCCGCAACATTGTTGCATTGAGCGATTTGGGAGAAAATAGCAAAGTTAGCCGAACAGATTTATGGGGAGCTGGAACAGGCAATGTTCCATCAAATAATGCAAATACAGAGTATAGCACAATAGCGCAAGGACATCCACAGGCAAGAAATATAGATCAGGTATCTACAGTTCTTGATGGCTTAGGACTTATTGGTGGTGTAGATTACGAAAAATTATCGAATGCGCGTTTGCTTAATAGTTCTGAATATACTGTTAATCAAGCATTGGGATATGTTTCTTTGCGTACAGGATTACAAACCGACCAAGTGTTGGCAATAGCTTATGAATATACTTCTGGTGGTATAACTTATCAAGTAGGAGAATTTTCAAGCGACCGTACCGATGTATCCGAAGCTCTGTTTGTAAGATCGTTGAAGAATACCAGTAATAACCCAAAGCAGGCTAACTGGGGCTTAATGATGAAGAACGTATATTATCTTGCTTCATCAGTTGAGCGCGATAAGTTCCGTTTAGATGTTAAATACCAAAGCGATACAGCAGGTGTTTATCTTTCTTATATTCCTGAACCGCAAGTTAAAAATCAACCTATCATAAGAATATTAGGAGCCGACCGTTTAGACAATAACAATAATCCACATGCAAATGGATATTTCGACTATGTAGAAGGCTATACCATTTCTAATGGTCGTGTATTCTTCCCTGTAGCAGAACCTTTTGGCGAATATATGTATAACTATTTGGTTTCAAAAGGAGTTTCAGCTGCAACGGCTAGTAAATATGCCTTTACGGAATTGTATGACTCAACAAAGACAGTAGCGAAACAAATTGCTGAAAAAGACAAATATTTGCTGGTAGGACAATATAGAGGAACAAGTGCCAACGTTATTTCTTTGGGAGCATATAATGTTCCACAAGGTTCGGTAGTAGTTACGGCTGGTGGCGTAAGACTGACAGAAGGTTCTGATTATAGCGTTGATTACAATGCAGGTGAAGTTACGATATTGAATCAAAGCATTATAGATGCAGGAACATCAATAAATGTATCGCTGGAAAGTCAAAGTGATTATGGGCAACAGCGTAAAACAATGGTGGGTTTGAATTGGGAATACGATTTCTCGAAAAACTTTATGATTGGAGGTACCTTTATGCACTTGTCGGAACAAGCACTTACCACAAAAGTTAATATGGGTACGGAGCCTCTCAATAATACAATATGGGGACTCAATATGAGCTGGAAAAAGGAAAGTCAATGGCTCACAAATATGCTTGACAAGATTCCTTTCTTGCATCTTACACAACCTTCTCAAATTTCTTTCTCAGCTGAATTTGCACAGTTAATAGCTGGTCAGAGTAATGGAACACAAGATAGGGCATCGTACTTAGATGATTTTGAAGATACAAAAAATACAATCGATGTAAGTCAACCTACCAATTGGGTTATCTCAAGTGTACCTTCTGACTTCCCTGAATCTACGGATAAGACAACTTTGCGAAGTGGTTTTAATCGTAGTTTATTAGCATGGTACAATATTGACCCATTGTTTACACGTATCAGCAGTTCGCTAACACCAGCCCATATAAAGAGCGACCTTGAACAATTGTCGAATTTCTATGTTCGTGAAGTTTATACACGCGAGTTGTTCCCTAATCGTGAGCAAAGCAGCTATAATGGATCATCATCTACTTTATCGGTTCTTAATCTTGCTTATTATCCAACTGAACGTGGTCCTTATAACTTCAGTCCGACACTTGATATTAACGGACATTTACCAAATCCGCGTAAGAAATGGGGTGGTATGATGCGTAAGCTTGATACAAATGATTTCGAGATGGCCAATATTGAGTATATTGAGTTTTGGTTGCTCGACCCATTCATTTATTCTAATAAGCAATCAGATGCTAATCTCTATGGTGGAGACTTTTACATAAATCTTGGAGAAGTTTCGGAAGATATCTTGCGCGATGGTAAGAAATTCTATGAAAGTGGTATGCCAGTAGATGGGAGTCAAGCATGGACAACTACTCAGTGGGGCAGAATACCTACACAAACTACAGTAACATACGCTTTTGCTACAACAAAAGGTAGCCGCGCTTTACAGGATGTTGGTCTTAATGGACTTAATGACGAAGAAGAACGTAATTTTGCTTCTTATCAAGATTTCTTGACATACGCTCGAAGTAATACAAACCAAGCTGTGTTCGATTCTATATGGGCAGACCCTGCTAACGATAATTATCGCTATTTCCGTGGTTCAGATTGGGATAGAATACAAGCACCTATTCTCCAACGTTATAAATATATAAATAATCCGCAAGGAAACTCGCCAGATAATGATAACAGAAACGAACGTTACGACACATCATACAAGGCTGGACCAGATGTTGAAGATATAAATCAAGATTATACGCTCAACGAATACGAAAAGTATTATCAGTATAAGATAAGCATTCGACCAGAAGACTTGGTGGTAGGACAAAACTATATCGTTGATAAGAGAGAAACTGTTGCACCGCTGCGCAAAGGCGGAAGCGCACCTGTTACGTGGTATCAGTTCCGCATTCCTGTGCGAGAATATCAGAAACGTGTAGGTGGAATTAACGACTTTACGAGTATTCGTTTTATGCGTATGTTCCTTACTAATTTTGAAAAGCCTATTGTAATGCGCTTTGCTACATTTGACCTTGTACGCGGAACGTGGCGTCAGTATCAGCAAAATCTTACTAACTCTGCTTCTACTTCAGGAACAATGTCAGTTGGTGCGGTTAGCATAGAGGAAAATAATGATAAGACACCTGTAAACTACGTGCTGCCACCTGGAATTTCGCGAGAACAAGATCCTTCGCAACCACAACTTGTACAGAGTAACGAGCAGGCTTTAGCTATGACGGTACATAATTTAGGTTACAAGGAATCGAAAGCTGTTTATAAAAATACTACACTTGATATTCGTCAATACAAACGTTTGCAAATGTTTGTGCATGCAAATGCACTTAAGCCAAATGTTTCTAATCTTACCGATAATCAGTTGGCCGTGTTTGTTCGTTTGGGTTCTGACTATAAGAACAACTATTACGAATACGAAATACCATTGAAGCTTACTCCTGAAAAGCAATACGATAAGTATTCTCGAAAAGACTGTGAAGAAGTTTGGCCAATAGACAATATGCTTGATGTGCCTATTTCTGTATTTACCGATGTTAAGAAAAAGCGTAATGCAGGACGTGGTAATGGAACAGCAAGTTATAATCGTGAGTTTTCAATATACGATGAGAAGCGTCCAGCGAATCGTGTCAGTGTGATGGGTAATCCAACATTGGGCGAGATTAAGACAATGATAATTGGTGTACGTAACCTTTCAAGTAGCGAAAAGAGTGGTGAAATATGGGTGAATGAAATGCGCTTACTCGAATTCAATAACGAAGGTGGTTGGGCTGCACGTGGTCAGCTTAATATTCAATTATCAGATTTTGGTACGGTAGATGTTAATGCTAGTCATAGTACTGATGGCTTTGGTGGTCTTGAAGAAGGTGTAAATGCACGAAAGAAAGAAACAAATACCGATGTTACAGTTACTACCAGTCTCGAATTGGGTAAGTTCTTCCCGGATAAGGCTAAAGTATCTGCACCTTTATATTATAGTGTTACAAAGAGCGAGAGACGTCCAAAGTATAATCCGCTTGATACGGATATGCAATTAGATGCAGCTCTTGATGGTGCTGCTAATGAACATGAGCGCGATTCAATAGAATCTATTGCGATTACAAAGCGTACAACGACTAACTTCTCGTTGTCAAATGTGCGTGTAGGTATACAGAATAAACGTCATCCTATGCCTTACGATCCTGCTAACTTCTCATTCTCTTATAGTCATTCACATTCACGTACGACAGGTGAAACTACTGTTTATGAGAATGAAGATAATTGGCGTGGTGCAATGAATTATAACTGGACACCAGTTTATAAGTCGGTGTTACCTTTCAAACGACTAATAAAAGGCAAGTCTAAATGGTTCGATGTTCTCAAACGCTTTGAACTGAACTGGTTGCCACAGAATATAGCTTTCAATACAGAAATAACCCGTAACTATTACGAATTGCAACAACGCGATATGGAATCGACAACTATGAATATGTTGCCGTTAACCTTTAGCGAACAATTCTTATGGAATCGCGATTTTGCTGTGCGATGGGATTTGACACGCAATTTGCACATGAATTTCCAAAGTGCTACGCATGCTGAAATAGAAGAGCCTTACACACCTATCAATAAAGATCTTTATGCTGACCGATATGAAGCATGGAAAGATTCTGTATGGACAAGTTTGAAGAATTTTGGTACACCATTAGATTATCAGCAGAGTTTTACACTTTCGTATCAGTTGCCGCTTAATATGCTGCCTATATTCGATTGGATAAATTCTGATGCTACTTACAATTCTACTTATACGTGGGTTCGTGGTACAAGATTAGAAAATGGTGCATCGTTAGGAAATATGATAACCAACAACCGAGCGTTGAATATCAATACGACATTTAATTTAGAACGTCTATATAATCATATTCCTTTCTTGAAGAAAACCAATGAGAGGTTCAATAAGTCGCGTCCAAGTATCAGTAGAAGTGGAACACTTGATAGTAGGGGACGTGTAGACGCTGGTAACTTAGCTGATCAGTTGAGTAAGGAATTAGGAAAAGACTCAAAGAAAAAGATAGACGGCGATAAAGATAAGAAAAAGGCATTGCCTAAGAATTCAAAGAGTTTCGAACAAGAAGTTACCCTTCCTGCAGATACTGCAATTGTTGTTTCGCACTCGAAGAAAACGAAACGTATTATTGTTTCACTGAAAGATGCAGATGGACATTCTGTAAAACTAAAGTGGAAAAAGATGGACGATAATAGAGTAAAATTGTATAATAAGACTGACTCAATAATGCGTTTAAAACTTACCGTTACGCCAAAAGAACCGCTTGACGATAAAGGTTGGTATAAAACAGCACAATGTGTTGCACGAGCTTTGATGATGGTACGAAGTGCCAGCATATCTTATCGTGATCAATACTCTATGTCTTTGCCAGGATTTATGCCTACTATTGGTGATGCGTTCGGACAGATGCGTAGAAGTGGAATATTGGCACCAGGTCTTGATTTCGCCTTTGGAGTTATTGATGAAGATTATATTGGTCGGGCAAGAGATAATGGTTGGTTGCTAGTTTCAGATAGTATAGCTACACCAGCAACAACAAACAAAACAGAAGACTTGCAGCTTCGTGCAACATTGGAACCTATTCGCGACTTTAAGATAGATCTCAACGCTAGTCGTACAGAAACAGTTTCAAAGAGCATTCAATATATGTATGTTGGAATTCCTACCACGCAAAGCGGTACACTCACAATGACAACTATCTCTATTGGTTCTGCTTTTGAAGGCTTGGGTAATGCTAATAATGGTTATCATAGTGCAACTTTTGAGAAGTTTGCTAAATCGCTTGATGGATATCGCAACCAGGTTGAGGCTCGTTATATTGGGGCTGAATATCCAGCATCAATGGGAGGAGGTAGATTTAATCCTGCCATAGGAACAGTAGATAAGTATAGTGCAGATGTAATGATACCTGCCTTCCTTAATACTTATACAAGCATAGGAAATAACGGACTGGAGATATTCCCTAAATTGAAGAGTTTGTTACCTAACTGGACCATTCGATACAGCGGACTTTCACGTTTGTCTATCTTCGAGAACATTTTCAAGAGTGTAAATATCAATCATTCATATAAGAGTATTTTTGCTATTGGTTCTTATCAAAGCTTCAGCACATGGCAAGAATATATGAATGGTTTGGGATTTGTGAAAGATGCTACATCTGGTGCGCCTATGCCAAGTTCAATGTATAATATTTCGCAAGTAAGTATAAACGAAGCATTTGCTCCATTGTTAGGTATTGATGTGACCTTAGAAAACAATCTTACTGCTCGTTTAGAATATCGTCAAACACGTGTTCTGTCGCTTTCTATGACAAGTGTTCAGGTAAACGAAGCTATATCGAAAGACTGGGTTATTGGCTTTGGCTATCGTATTAATAATGTAAATCTATTTGGTGGTCGCAACTCAAGATTGGTAAAGAGTACTAAGAAAAAAGGCGATCAACAAGATAAACAGAACAGCAATTCTCAAAGCACGAACAATAGAAATAATGGAGGTATAAATCGCGACTTAAATCTCAGGTTAGATTTAAGCTATCGCAAACAAGCTTCTATTACCCGCGATATTGCATCAATTACATCAGCAGCATCGAGTGGAAATACAGCTTTCAAAGCATCATTCATTGGCGATTATACGTTAAGCCGTCTTATCACAGCAAGTATTTATTATGACATACAAGTAAATGCGCCATTGCTTTCTTCAAGCAGTTTCCCAACAACTACTCACGATTTTGGTGTCAGTCTAAAGCTTAGCCTTACTCGATAAGCTTCTGCTTACTTGCCTTGGTAACTACTTTTTATCTTTATATCTTAATACTTAATATTTTCCTTTTGCTACATACTCTCTATATGTAAAGAAGTTATACGAGTTGTTTTATAAATTTGAGAGGGGATAAAATTTTAGCAAAAAAAACCACAAATAGTTTGTAATAAATCATATTTTTGGTGTACTTTTGTAAGTCGTAAGAAATAGGTAAAATAACATTTAAGGTAAAGGTTATGAAGAAAATAAGAGCAGCAGTTGTGGGTTATGGAAACATTGGTCAATATGCAATTGAAGCACTAGAAGCTGCCAAAGACTTTGAGATTGCAGGTGTCGTACGACGTCAAGGAGATAAAGACAAACCTTTGGAGTTGACTCCATACGAAGTTGTAGACGATATTGCAAAATTAAAGGACGTTGATGTGGCTATACTCGCAGCACCAACACGTAGCTGTCCAGACTATGCAGAACGTATTGTAGCTATGGGCATCAATACTGTAGATTCGTTCGATATACACACAAGCATATTAGAGTACCGCACAAAGCAAATGGAGAACTGCAAAAAGGCGGGTAAAGTGAGTGTTATTGCAGCAGGTTGGGACCCAGGATCTGACTCTGTTGTACGCATTTTAATGGAAAGTTTGGCACCAAAAGGTCTTTCTTATACCAACTTTGGACCTGGTATGTCAATGGGACACTCCGTTTGTGTGCGTGGCAAAGTAGGTGTTAAGAATGCGCTTTCTGTAACAATTCCCTTGGGAGAAGGTATTCACCGACGTATGGTTTACGTTGAATTGGAAGATGGAGCAAAGCTTGAAGATGTCACAAGGAATATTAAAGCTGACCCATATTTTGCTAATGACGAAACACATGTGTTTGCAGTAGCAAGTGTAGACGACGTTCGCGATATGGGACATGGAGTTCATCTTATTCGAAAAGGTGTGAGTGGCAAAACTCAAAATCAGCATTTTGAATTTAACATGAGCATCAATAATCCTGCTCTAACCTCACAGGTTCTTGTAAATTGTGCGCGTGCGACTATGCGTTTGGTAGCAGGTTGCTATACTATGCCAGAAATTCCAGTGATAGATTACCTGCCTGCTTCACGTGAAGAAGTAATTAATAAGCTGGTATAAAAAAAAAGTGTTATGCCATTGTGCGCTTTGTAACAACTTTTAGTATAGCATTGTGTAGCATTGGTCTAACTTTATGTTTGCAAGCTTGTGTTCATACATATAATATAATGTTGGAATAACATACATGGGAACAGCATTAAAAAACTTTCTTGTGGAGTTTCAGCATAAACTTCCGCAGCATATCAACCTAACAGCCGACTACGAAAAAGTTTCAGCTAAGTTGAAACAGTATCATATAAACTTGGAGTCGAAGTCGTTACGAAAACTATGGGGATACATGATTACAAAGGAAAAGCCATCGAAGAAAACTCTAGATCGATTGGCATTATTTGCTGGTTTCCAAAACTGGAAGGACTTGCAAGCTGCTATTCATGGCGACGGTGATGCGCAATTGAACTACGAAAACAAGGACGAAAAGGAAATAAGAAAAAAGTGAAAGCTTCGATTATGAAAATAAAAAAAGTTCAGAACTACAAAGTTCTGAACTTTTTTTATTTGTGGATTTCTCAAGAGAGAATTACTTGTTAGTCTTAGCAGTAACCACTCTTCTTTCCTTAATACGAGCAGCTTTACCTGTAAGATTGCGCAAGTAGTAAAGCTTAGCGCGACGTACCTTACCATGCTTGTTCACCTCGATAGATTCGATATTAGGTGACTCCATTGGGAAAATACGCTCAACACCGACAGTGCCTGACATCTTACGAACAGTGAAACGCTTCTTTTCGCCCTCACCGCTAATCTTGATTACTACACCACGATAAAGCTGAACACGTTGCTTATTACCCTCGACGATTTTGTAAGCGACTGTAACAGTATCTCCAGCTCTGAATTCTGGGTGCTGTTTGCCGGTTGCAAATGCTTCTTCAGCAATTTTAATTAAATCCATTTTTTTCTTAATTAAATATTGTTTGTCGTTCCAATACAACATGGCTCATGACTCTTCCACGGCCAGCGGTTATACCGAAAAGCTCTGCAAAGTTACTATAAATTATCCGATTAACGACGAAAACTATATTTTATTAAAATCTTCTTTAACTATATTTCACTTATACCAAGCGAAAACTACAGGTACTAATACCATTGACTAACAAGTTTTTACTATCTTTGCAGGGAGAACAAAAGCACAAATTATGAGTAAAAAGATGTTTTTAATAGGTGGTATGGCTGCTTTATTGACTTACACACCATGTGCAGCACAACAAGGAAAATACCAACTTACAGGCGTACAACGTAGTAGAATACTGATAGATTCCCGCTATGACAAAGCTAAAGACCAAAAGGCTGCAGCGTTTTTAGCACCCTACAAGCATGTAGTAGATAGTATTATGGGACCAGTAGTGGCACATTCTGACCACTATATGGCGGCTGACCGACCAGAAAGCGATTTATCTAATCTTCTCGCAGATATTCTGGTATGGGCAGCAAAAGAATATAACGAGAAAGTAGATTTCGCAGTTTACAACATGGGAGGCATTCGTGCTGCACTACCCAAAGGCAATGTTACAGTGGGAGATGTGAATGATATTGCGCCATTTGAAAATAAAATCTGTTTCCTAACACTTACTGGCGATAAGGTGTTAGAGCTCTTTCGACAAATTGCTCATACTGGTGGAGAAGGTGTTAGTAAAGGTGTGAGATTAGTTTTGGACCGTGGGGACAAACTTGAGTATGCAAGTCTGAACGGAAAGCAGATTGACCCAAAGGCCAAATATCGCATTGCTACTATTGACTATTTGGCACAGGGCAACGACAAACTGGTGGCTTTTAAGGATAAAACCGATCTCAATGCACCTCAAGAAGCATCGAATAATTCTCGATTCGTTATTTTGAACTACTTCAAAGCAATGACAGCAGAAGGAAAAATCATTAACAGCACGAAAGAAGGCCGCATTTCTTACTTTAGTAAAGAAAGTGATAGACCTTCTGTTATAGTGAAGTAACGTTGATAAGTGGTACTATAAAAAAAGAAGTGAAACAATGAAAAAGAATATTTTACTGATAACCTTGTTTTTGTTTAGCGTTATTGCACTTGCACAAAAGAAGCAGCTCACCATTCTGCATACAAATGATACGCATAGTCAGATAATGCCTTTCAACACAACACTTGCCGATACGTTGAGGGCAGGACGGGCTGGTTTTGAACGTCGTATAGCTATGTTGAAAGAGGAAAGAGCCAAAGATCCCAACTTATTACTATTCGATAGTGGCGACTTTTGCCAAGGCTCGCCTTACTTTACCATGTTTAAAGGCGATGTGGAAGTAGGACTAATGAATCTTATGCACTACGATGCGGGAACAATAGGTAACCATGAGTTCGACTTTGGACTTGATAATATGATACGAATGTTTAAGGCTTTGAACTATCCGATAGTATGTGCGAACTATGATTTTGCAGGTACAGAATTGGCAAAGATAGTGAAACCTTACACAATATTAAAGCGTAAAGGTCTGAAGATTGGTGTATTTGGTTTGTCTCCACAGCTTGATGGGTTAGTTGTAACGGCTAATTATGGTCCATTAAAGTATCTTGACCCGATAGAATGTGCCCAGAAATGTGTTAATGAACTAAAGAAAAAGAAGTGCGACCTTATTATATGTATATCGCATTTAGGCATAAACATAGAAGGAGTTAGCGACGAAGAACTTGTTGCAGGTACGCGTGGAATCGACTTAATACTGGGCGGGCACTCACATTCTTTCTTAAAAGAGCTGGTTTATGTGAAGAACTTGGACGGCAAGAAAGTGGGTATCGACCAAAACGGAAAGTCAGCTATCTTTGTAGGAAAGATGGTTTTAGACTTAGAAAAGAAGAAATAGGAAAGAAAAAGGAGTTAAGACAACACAGCGTCTTAACTCCTTTTACTTTATATCCACTAATAAACTTACTCAAAATAGAATGTTAGCGCAATCATTTTAGAACGAGTTTCTTTCGCAAAATTAGCATACATCTGCGTATTTTTATCGCGCAAATCCTTTATATGATTGGCATCTAAGCTGTTCGATAATCCATACATAAACTTCAGTTCAGGTCGCAACTTGAAGAAAGGAAGATAGAAATCACAACCTACTCCCAACTCTAAATAAGCATCGCCTCGCTTTAATCGCAAATAGTCGTTGCTCTTTCCCGAAAGATTTAACATAGGATTGATACCTAACATTAGGTAGGGACGATAATTATTGAATCGTGGAGCAGCTGCAATTAGGTCGAAAGCACACGAGATATAAGCAGTTTTTAAATCTTGTGTCTTCTCCGTTGGTTGCCCATTAGCATTTAAATCCGTAAGATTTCTGAACGTAAGGTGGCGTGTTCCAAAGTACATTGCAGGAGCAACGCGTAACTGAAACGTTGTATTAAGACGCAATTCGCCTAACACACCCACCGTAAAGCCAGCATCCCAGCGGTCCTGATCTACCGAAATAACCTTCTGTGCAGGTCCACTACCATCGCCAAGATCTACCATTTGTGGCCCTGAATTCAGTATTTCAAGGTCTTGAAAGTGCATTCCAACCATAACACCGAAATGGAATGGGCGCAAGTCTGTATAGGGACGATTCTGCACTGTGCGGTCTTGCGCAAAGCTAACGACCGACGTTGTCCATAATAATATAATGTATAGAAGTTGTTTCATATCTATTGTAATAACGCCCTTTCCCTTTTCTTATTGTAAAATAAAGCCTCCATCTTTACTTTTTAATCCACTAAACTCGTTATCTTTATTTGTATAAAGTCTAAATATTTCAAATTTTTATCATCATTTGTAGGTATTAGAAAAATATTTTTTACCTTTGCACCATACAAAAGTAGGTATTGAAAAACAATCCTATACAAGAACATTATTAATATAATAAAAGATTTATAATTATGGCTTATGTAATTGGCAACGACTGTATCGCTTGTGGTACATGTATTGATGAATGTCCAGTAGGTGCAATCTCTGAAGGCGACATCTACAAAATTGATGCTGATGCTTGCACAGAATGCGGCACATGCGCAAGTGTTTGTCCAAGCGAAGTAATTACTTTGGACTAATACACTTATAATTGTTACTGATTAAATTGAAGCGGACTCCTAGGAGTCCGCTTTTTGTATTTAATTAGTATTATGTTTTTACGATAAGAAATTAGAATTATTTTCTATTCAATTAGAATGTAAATATAGTCAATAAATAACTTAGAATCTACTTCCACTCAAAATTAATAATCACCAACATCACAATCAATCAACAACAATCTTTTGACTAAATTGTTTACCCACTCGGATAATGTAAACACCTTGCGGAATAGATATCTTTTTATCCGTCTTAGAGATATATCCTGAATAGAAAATATGTCCTTCTAGTGTATAAATAAATATAGAATTACCAGGTATTGCTTTTATTGAAATTTGTCCATGCGTAGTTTCAATAGAAATATCGCTTTTCTGAATATTATTAACAATAGTTGTGGGGATATCTAAATTAATTACATTAGATAATGCAGATTCACCTACATCGTATACTGCTGATACTTGAAAACTATGTAATCCAATAGGAACATTGTTTTGTTCAAACATTGAAGTTCCAGCTGTATTTCCTATTTTATTCTTATCCATATATATATTGTAAGCAATAATATCAATTGGAGCCATTTCATACTCTATATCATCTATCATCAAAGCATAACTATCTGTTGCTATTGAATGAATAGCAAAGTAACGTGTACCTTTCGGTAAAGCCATTTGGAATTGCGTCCAATCCTTAAGTGGCTTATCAATGGTTGTTAAAAGGACAAAATGTGCTGTATCTTTGTCTGTTACAGAATAACGAATTTCAAATTTCTCAGGATATTGAATATCTATATTTTTAGCTTTGAAACTAATAGTTTGTGCTTCTCCAGATAATTTTGGAGATATTAGCCAATCATCGTTATGTCCTTTTCGTGTAGATGAAGATTGTGCTGACATAGCTATCAGGAATTGTTTGCCACTTGCTGGTTTAAATTGAGGATACTCATCAACATTCACTCCCAGTTCTTCTGGATTAAACACCATAAAAGCCATAGGTTCCGTTTTATGTTCAAATTCTAAACCTCTAATTCCATACGTTGTTCCTTCATCACCATCTAAAGTAGTCCAAAATCCATATTTATCTGTTAACCAAGGTTCATAATTTTCAAAATCTTCTTCTTTTTTTCCTCCTTCGGCTTCTATTGGTTTTGTCCACCATAGGTGTGCTTTATTTGTACTTAAGAGCTGCCCATTAAGATTAACGACTCGAGGAAAATTAGGAAACTTCACTTTCATCGTACCCACTATCGTGGTATTATCAGTTAAATCTTGATCGTTAGAATAACTTACCACAGCATATATATGTAGCATTTCTGGATCAGTAATCTTCGGTTCGTAATAGAAAAATTCCATACTACCGAGATTTACAGGTAAATCAAAACATTCATGTTCATCGTATTTTTCTCCTTCGACATAAAGAGTAGCAACCATTCCTTTTGTTGGCTGACTGCCCATATTAGTTACTTTTACTCCTATCATTGTTTCTTTCCCTACCCTAGCCTCCGATACTAATCTCAATTCGGCTTTTACATTATATTCGAGATAATTAATAACATTAATATCATCTATATAAACAGGTATAGCTGTATTGTAACTTTCTGCTAAGAATTTTAATATTACATAATCATCATTCTTAAACTTATCCAACAAAAGAACTTTTTTCTTCCATTCCTTTGTTTCACCAACAGCGGCATAATTATAAATAGCTAAAGTATCGGTTCTCTGTGGAGATGTTGCAATTACTTTCAACTTTATTTTATGTCCGGGATAACAAAAGTATGTAAACATTAAAGCTGGATTTCTAACATTACGTACATCTATTTTACCTGTATTAAAGGAGGCACTATCTCCCTTTCGTTTTGGTAAATATTCTAGGCAACCATATTCATCATCATAACTATGCGTTGTAGAAAACACAAATCCATTTTCTCCATTTTGTTCACCCCAAAAGAAATGTTCCTCGGTAGGTTTCCCCATAGCAAAGGATTCATGGAATGGTATTGTATAAGAATCTCCAATAACAATAGGATTAGATTGGGATATTAAACTTTCTCCTCCTGCTGTTACTGCAGAAACTCCATAACAAAGTAGTTTTTGTGTCCCCTTTAATTCTATGTTTTTATCAATAAATTCAGAATGCTTAATACCCTTTTCCAAAATTACACCTTCTTTAGTATACACATTATAACTCAACGTTGAAGCATCGAAATATCCATTGTGTGCACCTTCGGTAGGAGTTTTCCAGGCTAATGTTATTCTATTATCAGATTCTTTTAGAATAATATCTTTTGGAGGTGCAGGAATATCTATACCTACAAAAGTTTCCTTTACGGCAGCTAGTCCTTTTCCTACATTATTATAAGCAATTATTGAATATTGATTAATTCCTTGAGTAGGAGAATTATCTGTATAATGGAGTTGTACATTTGGACGAGGATTTTCGAATGTAGTTATAAGCTTTGTGTTCCTGTATATTTCTACTTTGGTAAGCGATTCTATACGTGAACCATCATAAGCTTTCGTAGGAGTTGTAAAAGAAATATCTGTAGTTAAAGTTCCTTGTTGTCCTGGCTTTATATCAATTATAGAAGTTGCTGCAGGAGCTGCAAGAAGAGCTTTCTCTGAAATAGAAATATCATCAATAAATAAATAGTATTGATCTGCTTTACTCATAGCATGTACACCTATTCTATAATCTCCATCTTCCTTTACAGTAAATTCTGTTTCATTATTTTGAAATGAATCTACTGCGGTTTCTATACGTGGAACTATTATTTTATAGTTTTCTGTATCAATTTCTGTTCCTATCCCAACTTCAAAAGTTTCAGTATAACTCCAAAATCCTGCGCGATATTTAAAATTGAGCATATAAGCGTGCTTATTATCGAGCTTGATATTAGGCGATAAAAGCCAATCGTCAGCTGCAAGTGTTTTACTATTGTTATATCGCGCTGCTTTCACACGACTATCATAAGTCCAAGTACACTCATCATTATTTTTATTAACCACCATAAATGTTTCGAATGCTGCCTTATCGTCGAAGTTCTGTACATATCGTGAATTATTTTCTGTATCTGTTTTGGTCAGAACTTTACGATTTGTTTTAACAGACATTACTGTTGGCAATTTTGTTTTAACTGCATTCTGCATAGTAATACGCTGTTGCGCAGATAGCAAAGAAGTCTGCAAAATACAGAGATATACTGTTGTAAATACAAATAACTTATATTGTTTCATAACACATCTCCCTATAATTGTTTATTTAATAAAGGTTTTTCGTATAACACCATTTGGCATCACTTCTATAACAATACCAGAATAGTTAGCTGGTGCAATTTGTCCATCAAGCTTATATATAGCTATTGGTTTTGTTTTCTCTGTCGTTACATTTATGTTCGTTGGTATACCACAGAAAGATGTAAACTCTTTAAAAACATTATCTGTTTTATACTTCTCAATAGATGTTTCTGGAACAGAAAGTGTACATTTCGATTTATCAACACCATAGAAAGGATAAATGCCACATATTGGTGGATTATCAGAATAACAGTATAAGTTTCTCATTGCCTTACAAGAATAAAAGGCATAGTCGCCTATATTAGTTACAGTAGAGGGTAATGAGACTCTAACTAATAATTTATTGTTTGCACAAAAACTAGCAGGTATAATGGTTGTTCCTTCTGGAATTGAAATGGCTGTTAGTTTAGGACAATCAGAAAAACTTCCTTCTCCAAAAGTTGTAAGTGTAGTTGGTAATTCTATGTTTTCTAAAGATTTACAACCTGCGAAACACCAATTGCCAAGTGATATAATTCCATTAGACATCACTATTTTTGAGAGATTTGCACAAGAACCAAATGCACTATTTCCAATTGTTTCTACTTTAGATGGTAAATACAACTCTGTAAGTTTTGAACAATTAAAGAAACCACATTTCTTTATATCCTTTAAAGTAGATGGCAAAACAACTTCAGTAAGTCCTGTACTTAGATGAAAAGCATATTCGCCAACAACAATAACTGTCTGAGGTATTTCATAAGCTCCTTTTTTATACAGTGGGTAACGTAAAATTTCTATCATCGATTTGTTGAAAAGTACTCCATCTACCGATTTATAATATGGATTATCATCTGCCACATTTATATTTTCCAACCGTGTACAATAATTAAAAGCACTTGCAGATATTGAAGTTACCGATGCTGGAATTTCTATTAAAGAAATCTTTTTACAACCGCTGTATTTACAACCGATTATTACTCAATATTTTATAGATAATAAGTCAGAAATATGG
>NZ_JABZSJ010000075.1:0-10259 GCF_015262605.1 Prevotella aurantiaca
GTCACATAAGAGAGAACGACTCTAAAATAAGCACATTTTTGTCATATAAGCCAAATTTTTGGATAGTTATAATTTTTTTGAACTTAGGAAATATCTATTTAGAACAAAGTTCTAAAGATACTAAACAAAAAAGAACTTAAGCTTCTTTCAAATATAAAATTAAAGAATAAGAATATTTAGTTAGCAAATAAAAAAAACGTAATTACATTCTTCAAAAAATATAATTACGTTTTTTAAATCATAATTACAAAATAAAAAATTGTAATTATAAATTTTCTGTCTTTTTGAAACCCTTTAAAACAAAGGGTTTAATACTATTTCTTTTGCTTCTTCTTTTTCACCTTTTCTACTACTCCATTTTTAGGATTATATTCTAATCCTAACTTCTTGGCACGCTCATAGTTTCGCTTTCTTATCTTTTGTTTTTCCTCCGCTTTTTGCTTAGTTATCTTAGTTGGCTTTTGCAAATAAAGCGGTGTTTGGCGTGGATTCCACGAAACTCTTACATCGCGTTTGGCTTTACATTCTATGTCTTTTGAATAGTAGTAAACTGTTTCTGGCTGCTTCGTATTATAAAGTCCTGTATCCCAACGTCCATTATCGTTGTCGTCTACTATTAAGCGCAGGTAATATACACCTGGCCTTACATAATAGAAGATAGCTTCGTTGTTTTTTGCAGTTATTTCCTTTACAGGTTTATCCGATTCGTTTAGTAATTGCAACAAGCAGTTTTTGCCGTCCATACCTTGTAACGAAACGATAAGTGTACTATATTCATCGGGCGAATTTACTTTAATGCCCTGTTTTATCTGTCCAGATGCCTTGCCATAAATATCAATAAAGGCAGCAGAATCGACTTCAAGATTGTATTCGTGTCCAAAATCCCATGCAGCTACAAGTTTGTATTGCCGAGGAATACCTGGCACACTACCAAACTGATATTTGGCTCGTTGCCAAACTGTATCTATTCGTTCGTAAAGATGTATTTTCGATGTATCGCAGACAGCCACTGGCGAAGGCAAAATAAATATTGGATTCTCGTCGGGTGCTATTTGCGAACCTATTTTTATTCTTGCGTCTAAAGGTTTGTTAGGATATTCCGCCTGATATGGATTACCCTTTTCTTTGTTTTTATCTTGCTGTTTTTTCCATTTATCGTATTCTTCCTTATGCTGTTTCATTCGTTTTGCATACGGAACTTTCGATAATATTTCTAAAGTATCGGTCTGACTTACCAACGCACCTAATGAATCGCTTGCTAAATAAGATAGCTGCATGCGCAAAGTATCTTGATTTACGAGCATTGTATCGCGAAGCCAGTAGGTAATTGTATCTTGATTCAGACTGGGTTCAGTTATAAAAGCATTCTTTTCATTAAAGTTCAAACCTTTAATTTTTGGTAATTCGGCATTGCCGTAACTGAAAAACAAGCTGAAATGATCGGCTTCTTTTCGCTCCGACTTCAGTAAATAACGATTGGTTTGCACTTCAGTAAAGGCCGAAAGTACAACATCGTCGGGAAGGAAATGTGTATAAGGAACACGTTTTATATCGGAAATACGCAAAGAATCGCGCCAAATTGTGTCTTGACGAACATCTGGTTTCGATGAAGGAACAATGATTTCAGGAGTAAAAGCTAATTTTTCGCTTTGCTGACTAAATCTATAATTGCCATCAACATCTTGTAAAGCGTAAATGCGATAATCGCCTTTTGCCACACCTTTTATTATAAAACGCCCGCTTCCATCGGTACGTGCAACTCGCAACATAGGTTGACGTTGGAAAGCTGTATCGTTTAAATTGCTGTATAATCCTACTAAAATACCTTTTACAGGCTCTAAGTTCTGCGCTTCAAGCACATATCCTGCCACTTCCATTGTATCGATTGTATTACCCGTAGAGAACGAATAAGTGTAATTTCCTAATGGATTGCCCTCGTTATTATCGGCAATAGCGTCCGAAAAATCTATTGTGTAAGTAGTATTTTCCTTAAGTTTATCTTGCAATTCAATTGTAATATGCTTACCACTTACTTTTATTTCAGGAGTTTCTAATTGTGGAGGCGATACCACTACCTTTTCGGTTGGATTGTTGAGTGTTATAAACTCGTTGAAGAGAATGGTAACTTTTTTACTATTCACATCATTAGAACCATCTGCAGGAGATGTTCCGAGAATACGTGGTGGTTCTTCGTCGTACCAACCACCATCAGGATTTCCCATTCTAGCACATGAGAAAACAGTAAGCATAAATAAGCAGAAAATAATTATACTTCCTGCTTTCCAACTTGTATTCTTGATGCTCTGTTTGTTCATATCTTCTTTAAATATTGTTTGTTTAATATCTCCTTACAGCTTGTATACAATCTGATGTGTTTAACCTAAGTCTTCGTTTTTTGTATTCATCGATAACATTTCTTCGATGTTTTTACGACTATTCGATAAGCGTGGTACTTTGTGTTGTCCACCAAGTTTGCCTTTCGATTTTAGCCAATCGCTGAATAATTCCTTTCTGGCTACCACAACTTCTAATTGCTGTAATGTAATATCGTGGAAACGTTTGGCTTCGTAATCGGAATTAATTTCTTGTAATTTATTGTCTAAAATGCGTTCAAAATCGTGAATATCGTTGGGTTGTTTTGTAAATTCAATAAGCCATTGATGACAACATTTAGCATTAGCATCCATAAAAATTGGTGCTACTGTATAATCTGATATTTGCGCACAAGTAGCTTTACAAGCTGCTTCTAAACCTTTTTCAGCATTATCCATTATAAGTTCCTCACCGAAAGCATTGATAAAATACTTTGTGCGCCCTGTAATTAAGAATTTATAAGGACGAATAGAAGTAAACTGAATGGTATCTCCTATTTCGTAACGCCATAATCCACAGGCAGTACTAATAAGCATTGCATAATTGCGCCCTACTTCTACTCCTTCTAATGGAACAATATTCGGTTTTTCGCTTTCAAACTCGTCCATAGGTAAGAACTCATAGAACACGCCATAATCAAGCATTAACGACATACTTTTATCAGTTGGGTCGTCTTGAATGCCAAAAAAACCTTCTGAAGCATTATAGGTTTCCATATACTTCATATCCGACTTTGTAATAAGCTGTTCGTATTGTTCGCGATAAGGGGTAAAAGCGATGCCTCCATGGAAGAAAACTTCTATGTTTGGCCAAACTTCCTGCAGATGTTTCTTACCAGAAAGTTCCATTACGCGTATTAAAACTGATAACATCCACGATGGAACTCCCGAAAGATTGGTAATGTTTTTTAAAAGTGTTTCTTGTGCAATACGGTCGCGTTTTACTTCAAAATCGCTTAATAATGCTACTTCTTTTGAAGGTACACGTACAAGATTGGCTAAGGGATTTATATTTTCTATAAGAATAGCACTTAAATCTCCTACAAGCGAATTAGGAAGATTATAGTTTGGTGAATGACTTCCACCAAGAATAAGACCTTTTCCACTAAAAATTTTACTATTAGGATTATTGCTTAAATAATAAGCCAAAACATCTTTACCTCCTTGATAATGTATAGATTGTAAACCTTCTTCGGTAATTGGAATAAACTTACTTTTATCGTTTGTAGTACCAGACGACTTTGCATACCATTTTACTTGTCCAGGCCATAAAATATCTTTTTCTCCGTGTCGCATACGGTCGATATCGCCTTTTAATTCTTCGTAGGTATTTACAGGAATATTTTGAACAAAGTCTTCATATGAATTGATAGTATAAAACAAATGGTTTCTTCCATATTCAGTATCTTTTCCACGTTTTATCAAGTATTGTAATATTTCGTGTTGGATAGCTTCTCCCTCGTTAATATAACGCTCTAATTCACGTCTACGAGGTTGGAAGTACAATTTATTTACTATGCTTGTAAGATTCATTTTTTATCCTATTGTTTTAAATTACAAAAGTACTGCAAAATTACTGAATACTGATGTTTTTTAGTTATTTTTATTATACTTAGCCTGATATTGAAATCATAAAGCATAAAGCATATAGTATATACCGATATTAACCAACATATTTCCAAATTGTGGATAACTATATGAATAACTCGGTTAATAACTTTAAAATAACTATACACTTATCCACAATCGATAAAAGGAAGGAAAGATATAGGGGATAACCACAGAGTTATTAACGTGTTTTTATAGAAGTTTTACACAGCTTTTGTAAGATTAAAGATATAAACTTATTATCTTTGCAAGATAGAGTGGAAATGTGGATAACTTCTTATATGAGTTGAATATCAATAAGAAAACAAATATTTTAGTTGTGGATAACTTTTATTCACGGGTTGATAACTAAATATGCAAGAAATTGATAAAAAACTTATGAACGCTATCCACAGCATATCATACTACTCTTTTCTTTTTCTTTTTAAAAGAAGAAATAAGAATATTATGTAACAAACAAGAAAAACGGGGATAATATGAAAATATTAAAATTTTATATCGTGTCTCTTTTACTGTTGTTTTCAGTATCTACTTCGGCACAATGTTCTTTTCGTAATACAGCTTTTAATAGTGGCGAATACTTAAACTACAACCTTTATTTCAATTGGAAATTTGTTTGGGTAAAGGTAGGAACTGCTTCATGGTATACTATTTCTTCTACTTACGAAGGAACTCCTGCTTTTCGTGCTTCGTTAACAACGCGTGGAAATGGAAAGTTAGATAAGTATTTTATAATGCGTGATACATTGCTTTGTTACAATACAAAGGATTTGGAACCACTTTATTATCGTAAAGGAGCAAAGGAAGGTAAAAGATATACTGTAGATGAAGTTTTTTATTCTTATCCAAAAGGAAAAATACAAGTTAAGCAACACAGAATAGACAATGATGGAGAACAACATTGGAAAACTAGTTCGCCAAAAGAATGTGTTTATGATATGATGAGTATTTTTTTAAGGGCAAGAAGTTTTAATCCTACAAATTGGAAAAAAGGATTTGTTGTAAACTTCCCATTGGTTGATGGAAAATCGCTCTCTCCAGCACGTATCATTTATAATGGTAAAAAAACAATAAAAGCTGATAACGACAAAAAATATCGTTGTTTAGAACTTGCTTATTACGAAAAGGACGATGATAAGTGGCGTAATATAGCCAACTTTTTTGTAACCGACGACGAAAACCATATTCCAATTCGTTTAGATATGAACCTGAAGTTTGGTTCTGCCAAAGCTTTTCTTACTTCAATGAAAGGTATTCGCCACAAAATAGAATCGCAAGTAAATTAAAAATGTCTTTTCGTCGAAAAAATAAATAAAGTGGTCGAAATCTATTTTCGGCTACTTTATATTATATTTATCTTTGTGCAAAAATAAAATACAAAAACAATTATATGAAAAAAACGTTACTAACATTTGCATTAATGTGGATAGCCACAATAATGAATGCACAAACAACAACAATTACAGGTGAATTACTTGATTCGATTACGCGTGAAAGCGAATCGTTTGCAACTATTCGTGTATTTAAAGGTGGAAAATTAGATAAGCCTGTTGCTATGTCTGTTACTGATGATAATGGAAAGATATTGCAGAAAGTAGAAGGAACAGGCAACTTTACACTTACTATCAGTTCGATGGGACGCAAAGTTATAAAAAGAAAATTGCATCTCAGTGCTGAAAATAGCATGGTTAATCTTGGAACTATTTTAATTCAAGACGATGCAAAGTTAATGAAAGGCGTGGAAGTTGTAGCGCAAAAGCCACTTGTAAATATGGAAACTGATAAAATGACTTACGATGTAGAAAGCGATGTTGATTCTAAATCGAAGACTGTACTCGATATGTTACGTAAAGTTCCAATGGTAACAGTAGATGGACAAGATAATATAACTGTGAACGGACAAGGTTCTTTTAAAGTTTATGTAGATGGCAAACCAAATGTAATGTTTTCTGCTAATCCTTCACAGATATTTAAATCGATGCCAGCTTCTTCGGTTAAGTCAATAGAAGTTGTAACTAATCCTGGCGCAAAATACGATGCTGAAGGAGTTGGAGGTGTGCTGAACATCGTGATGAATAAAATAGGTGGAAAGCAAAAAATTATGAATGGTTACAATGGAAGTTTAAGTGCGATGATTAGTAACTATGGTTGGAATGGTTCAGCATTTGTAAGCGGGCAGCAAGGAAAACTTACTTATAGTGTTAATGCTGTATACAACGAAGTAGAATCTGGTAATGTGGAAATGATAAACGAACGTACTTCTACTGACGGAACAAAAATGTATTCGTATCAGAAAAGCAAATCAAAGGTACCTTTTAATATGGTCGACGTTAGTTTAGGATACGAATTAGATTCAATGAGCAATATTGGTGCTTCTCTTGGAATTATGGATTACAGCGTAAAAAGCACAGGACATCCTACTACTACTTTCTCTGGAGGTATTTTTGGTAGTGGTTTCTCGTATGGTAATGATATGATGACACAAAACAAAAACTTTTCTTTTAATGGAAATGTAGACTACCAACGCTTTTTAAACAAAGAAAGAACAAGTAATATAACCTTGAGTTATTTGTTTACAACAAATCCTGCAACAAACGAAAGTAGAAATATTTACGATCCACTCCCAATTGGAATACCGCTTACATTAAACGATTTACATTCTGATGCACAAACACGTGGTACAGAACATACTTTCCAAGCCGATTATACAACTCCATTATCAAAGAAAGAAACATTTAATGTAGGTGCTAAATTTATCAGCAGAAATAATACTTCCGATTCGAAGTATTATAACATAATAGGTGGAAATGAAATATTTGATAGCAATAACAGCATAAACTACAAAAACAAACAAAGCATTTTAGCTTCGTATATTGAATATAGTATAACTCTCGGTAAGTTTGGAGCAAAAGCGGGCGCACGTTATGAACATACATGGGAGAATGTGGAATTTATACTTGGAAGGGGCGATAATTTCAAAAAGAACTATGGAAATTTAGTGCCATCAGCAAGTTTTACTTATAATCTCGGTGCAACAATAAATATCGGATTGAATTATAATATGCGCATTTCGCGTCCAGGTATTTCATATCTTAATCCATACATCGACCGTTCTATACCTACCGTTCTTACATATGGTAATCCTGATTTGAATGTAGAAGAGAGCCATAATGTTAGTCTTGTGTTCAATTTCTTCACTCCTAAATTCATGATGAACCTTACTTTAGGCGAAGCATTTGCAAACAATCAGATAGAACAATATTCGTTTATGGATGCTAACGGTTTATTGAACACTACTTATGGTAATATTGTACGCAGCCGTTGGACTAACTTCAATACATTCATGAACTATTCTATAACGCCAAAAACACGTATTTATCTAAATGGTGGTTTCGATTATGGCGATTTGCGTTCCGACAAACTTAATCAAAAGAAATATGTTTGGCAAGCAATGGCATTTATTGGAGTGCAACAAACTTTGCCTTGGGATATAAAATTAAGTATCAATACAGGTGGTATGACGAAGCGACAAACTTTGCAAGGCAGTGGAAGTGGTTTCAATATGATAAGTTTTGCATTAGCAAAAGATTTCTTTAATGAAAAACTAAATGTAAGTATGAACTATTTTACACCATTCTCAGGTAAGATGAATTATGGCCAATATAGTGAAGGTCCCGACTTTACACAACGTGTTGATATGATTATACCTGTTCAACAAATAGGATTAACACTTAAATGGAACTTTGGTAATACTAAGAAACAATTCCAAACAAATAAAACCAATATTTCAAACGACTTCCAAGAAAAGAAAAACAATCAAGTTGGTGGAGTTGGTACAGGAATGGGTATGTAAATTTCTGATTGAATTTTAATTTGTAAGATTAGCATAACAGCTAAAATAAAAAAATATGACGTTATATTAATAAAATATGATGTCATATTTTTTTATTATTTATTTTGAGGAAATTACTACTTGAAAATTTATAATTATAAAATTAAAATTTATAATTAAAATTTTGATGGTTTATTATTATAATTTTTTTTTTGTTATTATAAATTTTCAAGCCATTTTATTATGTCTTGTTTTATTAGAATAAGACGAAACTTTATTTCAATAATTTAGTTGCAAGTTTATATGTAAACAGAACTCGTGCGTCAGATAAATTCCATTGTTGAGTTTCAATTCTTATTAGTTCTGCATGTTTCTTACTAATATCTTTCAAGGCATTTCCTACGGATTTTCTTAGATACTCACTTTCGTTTGTTTTATGTTTACTAATTAGGTTAATAGCAACCGATGGATTTTCTTTGAAAAAGGGTCTACTTGTCCAAATTCTCAATCCTTCTGTAACAGCACGAATAATATTTGGGTTGTTATTATTCATCCATTCTTCAACGAGTGGCAAAGACGCTTCATACCCTCTACATTTGCAAACTTCATCAAAAGCCTTTGCTAGCATTTCTTGTACACGCCAATTTTTATCTTTACTTACTTGTTCTTTCAGAAAACATAGTGCATCATTATTTTCTGCACCTAATCGTCCAAATATCATTGTTGCCAACATTCTCACTTGGTAAGCTTCGTTTCTGAATAGTTCTATAGCAAGTTTAAGACATTGTTCGTTGGAGTATGTAGAAAGAATTTCTTCACATCCATCAATGATATGATTAAAACCATGCTCTATTTTTACAATGCGATTAAGTATGTTACTAATATCCATTATGTTCTTCTATCTTATTATAAACTCATCTGTTTATTCCAGCCATAAGGGTCGTCCTTTAATACTTTAAATATAGAATTCTCTTCCTTTTTAAAAGTGAACCTATAGTAAACCTCATCTTCTTCAATACTTTCTAAAGGTTTGCCCATACAGATTTCAAATAACATACTATAATTACCTTTTTCAAAGCTATATTCATTTAATGTATTCAGCGGATAATAATTTCCCTTTTCATTTTCTTGAATTATATCTTTGGTGGTATCTTTATATAATCTAATGGATTCTGACACTGTATTTATACTAAAATCACAAACATTGGTTACCTCAAAAGGAATAATGGCAGCCCTAATAGAATCTTCGCAAGGTTGTAATATATCTTTTTCTTCTATAAAAAACCAACTTCCAAAAGATTCATCAACTAATGGGTCTAAAATTACATAGTTTTTATTCCACAATATTCCTCTTTCAAGAGTTTCTTCCGTCCATTTTTGTTTTTCATGATTAAATGGAATAGAACGAACTATAATTTGATTGTGAGATACTAAAATGTTTTCTTTAATCATAATTATTTTTCTCAAAACAATACTATTTTTATCTGTACAATGATATTACAGATTTAACCTTTTGCTCTAAAGAAGTAAGGTCGATCATCAATTGTTCTTCAGAAAATTTTTCTCCATTTCCAAATGCCCTTATAAAAATAAGTTCGCTGAAATAGGGTATTAGTTTTAAAAAGTCTACTTCTTTATTGTTTACTAAAGACGACTTTTCGTTTGTATGCAATAACAGCCCATTAGCTCTTCTTGCAAAAGCTTTTTTCTTAATTTTGTTCTTCAACTCATCGTTGCCATAATCTAAAGTTGCCAGAACTTTATTCTTTAATTCTAAATTATTAAAGTCATCAAGATACAGCTGTAGCATAATGCTTCCTTCTATCCAAGTCCATTTATTGTAATCGCCATCAAAATTGTAATTAACTAAATCAGATAGAATTTCTTTCGTGTGTGTTATATCACCATCAAAGTAAAAACAATAAGCTGAAAACATCAGATATTTCAACTTTTGTTCTGAATTCATATTTGCATCTCCAAGTTCTTTAAAAAGAGACTTAAAAGGCATCTTATTGGCTAAATTAGAAGTGATAACATTAAAGATAGTTTCCATATTTTATGAATTTGTTATTATTATTCCTACTGTTGTTTTCAACAAGCAAGTACAAATATAAACAATCTTTTTATTAACGCATTAATTTGGTAGTGTAAAGTTTATTTTTCTCTCTCAGAATCGAACTTAATATTATTTAACGTGAGTTCGACGGATTCAGAACGATGTAAAGGGAGTGTAAATGATCTTTGTGCATTGATGGACGGCTTCTTTGGAAACAGGAAATAGGTGGTAATTGCCTATAATAAGTTGATGATGAAGCGGTCAAAGTATCTATGTATGGAGTGTTCCACCTGCGAAATGTTCTTAAGTTCATCATTCACCGTTTCAATAAAGCAGCGATAACCAGAATCGTGGAAAAGGATTATTATCAGCATAACTTCTGCCTTTGACA